>CAYTNP010000033.1:0-11873 GCA_964439165.1 uncultured Nitrosopumilaceae archaeon
CCACCAAAACCTGTTTCAGAGACAAATCCCTTTCTTGGAAATATTACTGAAATCACAGGATCAGTGTTATCCAAAATATCTTCTTTATCTCCAAGCTTTACTGCCAGATTAAACAAATCTCGAAACGTTACAATTCCTACTGGTGTTTCATTTCTATCACGTAGGATGACTCTTGAGATTTTCTCAGCAATCATTTTTGATACAACTTTGTACAGTGGAGTATCAGAGTACTGCCATGCATAGTATGGTGACATATATTCACCAACAATTTTTTGTCCTTGGTGCTCTTTGGTGTAATATCTAACCAAGTCAGTCTTTGTTAGAATTCCTGAGACCTCATCATTTTCAGTAGTTACAAGAGAACCAATCTGGTTTTTTAGCATCATTTCTGCACACTGGTGCAATTCTGTACTCTCATCAACAGTAATTGGTTTTATGACAATTTCTGAAACCAGAATATCTTCTAGTTTTCTTTCAGTTTCATCAGTTAGCAAGAAAAATCCTAGGTCTTTTTCAGTTACCAGTCCTGTTACTTTGTTATCTTCAGTAGTTAAAATTCTGCTTTTTTTCTCATCAATTACTTTTTTTAAAATCTGGTCTAAATTCGAATCAAGCTTTATTGTTCTTGGTGTGTTTTTGTACTCTCTTGCATGCTTCATGCATTTCTGATTTCAAATGTATATAAAAAATACAATACAATTACCCCATCTGAAAATCTGGTTTACAATTATTCATTACACAAATTTGATAGAGCCATATCCTACAACTGATTCTGTATCCCCTGATACATCCCCACTTGTTGCATAGCTTAGTAGTTCTCCTCTTGTTGCTCCAAGATTCTTGCATGCAATCATTGCTGATGCAATGGCACCATAACCGCATGCAGTAACTCTTCTTTCATTTAGAATTTGATAGAATCTATCTAGATTCATCTCCAAAATTGGCTCAATCAATGCCTTGTCTTGTTTGTGAGCAAAAGAATTTTCTTCATAATGTGTAAAGTCTGATGATGCAACAATTACTGCATTTTTCTCTTTTGCAATTTGGGAAACTGCATTTCCGACATCTATTGCAGTGTTTTTGTCTTGTGAGCGTAAAATTATTGGAAGTATCTCAAATTCATTTGAAAGAATCTCTTGTAGCATTGGTACTTGTACTTCCAAGCTGTGGTCTTGAGAATGAGAGTACTCGTCAATTTCAATAACATTTGATATTTCTGATACTTTTTTTGCAGAATCAGAATCCACCCGAACCAATCCCAAAGGAGTCAGCCATTGTGCATCAGTCATGGTGGCTGCATCCTTTCCTATTCCAAAATGATTAGGCCCAATAATGATTACGAGTTCGGGATTTTGAGACTCTATTGACTTGTAAGAGTGACATGCAGTTGGACCTGAGTAAACATATCCAGCATGCGGGCAAACTATACCAAAAATTTTATCATTTGATGTCTTATTTCCTGGTCCATACTTGTGAGAAATACAATCACTAATCATATTTTGTAATTCGTCTTTTCTATCCGGATAAAACTGCCCTGCTACAACTGGCTCTCTTATCATGGTATAGTTTAGTTTTTTATTTTATAAAAAATCATCAGATGATTCTCTGATGATATTTCCATTAGGTGACTCTTCTTTGAATATTACTCCCTGAAACTTTGAGATAATGGTATCCTCATCTTTCCATGTATCTTTGTCTAGTCCTGCTTTCTGGCATGTATATTCCAAAAATTCCTGTACATTCCAACCATACTCTGTTGGAACTTGTGGCAATAGTAATCCTGATGAATATGAATTCTCTACAATTAATCCATCTCGTCCGACTTTAATTTCATTGAGATATTCTTGTGGGTTTTCTACTTTAATTTCAACTGGTGGGGTAAGAACTGTAACCTCAAAAGTAATCTTTTCTAATTCATCATAACTTACTGGATCAAATCGCGTATCTTGAGTTGCAGCAGAAATTGCAGTATCAATTAATCCATCTGATAATTTTTTTACAGGAATTGGATATCCAATACATCCCCGCAAAGAATCTTGTTTGATTAGTGTTACAAAGACTCCTGAACTAAAATTAAATTTGGAATTAAATTCATCATCGCTAATTCTTGAATCATTTTTTAAAAATTCAGTAACTGCTTTTCTTGCAGTTCTTACTAGTTTCTCTCCGTCTGCATCAGAAAACTCTGATTCTGTCATATTTGTTAAATATGTAAAAACACAATAAAAAACATTGACAGTTATGGGAAAAGAGGCAGAACTTTATGAAAAACTGTCTGATGATAAGGTAAAGTGCACTGCTTGTGCTCGTTATTGTGAGGTCGGCAAAGGTCAAATTGGTTTGTGTGGAATTCGTGGAAATGAAAACGGCAAATTGCAGCTATATGCATATGGCAAAGTAATTTCAGGACATGTTGACCCAATTGAAAAAAAACCACTAATCCATTACTATCCTGGAAGCAAAGTTTACTCTATTGCAACAACTGGATGCAATTGGCTTTGCAGATATTGTCAAAATTCTGATATCAGTCAGCGCAGAACAGTTGAAGGAATTGATATGACTCCAGATGAGGTTGCAAATACTGCAGTAAAGTATGGTGCACATGGAATTGCATACACCTACAACGAACCATCTATCTTTATTGAATTTGCTCGTGATTGTGGAATTGCTGCTAGAAAAAAAGGACTGTTCAATGTTTTTGTTTCAAACGGATACGATACTCCTGAATCAGTATCTATGATGAATCAATTCCTTGATGGAATTACTGTTGACTTTAAGGGAAGTGCAGAAAAAGAGTTTACTAGAAAATTTATCGGAGTTCCTGATCCTCAACCCATCTTTGATACCCTATTGGAAATTAGAGACAAGACAAAAATTCATGTAGAAATTACTGACTTGATCGTTCCTAAAGTAGGAGATGATTTGGAGCATGCAAAAAAACTTTCAAAATTCATTTATGATGAATTTGGACCTGAGATGCCAATCCATTTTCTCAGATTTCATCCTGATTACAAAATGATGGACTATCCTAGTACTCCTGTTGAGAGTTTGGAAAAACATTATCAAGTTGCAAAAGACGTTGGTCTAAAGTATGTATATTTGGGAAATGTTCCTGGCCACAAATGGGAGCATACCTACTGTTCTGAATGCAACAAAATAGTTGTAAATCGTTATGGCTTTAGTATTCGAGAATGGTATCTTGATAAGAATAATTGCTGTGAATTTTGTGGAAATAAAATTCCCATCGAGGGTAAATTACAAGAAGGATACAAAGAAGATCGTTTTCAGTTTGTTTCCTGAGTTAATTGGATTTAGAATCCATAAATGCTTCAAAAATTCATAATACATTAAATACACTATCATATTCAGATTATTCATGTTTGGAAAAAAGCCAGAACTCAAAGAAGGAACTTATGTATTTTCTACAAAAAAGAATGGCGAATACAATGATTTTATCTTTGGAGCAATTACTGGTATTGAGGGAAGAAAAGTAGGAGTTACTGGAGTAATTGTTAATCCAGTTGGTCTGAAAAACAAACTAGCTCAAGGAAAAACAGGTGAGCGTTCCCGAGAAATTTTACAATTTCCAACTCCAGACAATGTTGTATTAGCTCTTGTGTATAGAGTAGAGCATGAAAATTATTCTGCAGTGCTAGACTTGGATGAGGATAAATGCGATCTATTGCCACCAAAAGTCTTTGAGATGCTAGATGGTTGGATTCGTGAATCCCTCCCTGAATTTATCAACAACGTTCTATCATTACCTGCAGGAAACGAAAGAGATGAGGCAAAACGTATCCTCAAAAACAGAATGGAAACACTTTCTGATAAAAATCTCAAAAGAACATTATACTCTATTTGTAGAAGTTTGAAAATTCTAAATTAGGAATTTTCAGGCGTGAATTCTGCATAGTTTTATATTATGCCCTAGGAGATTCTCGTTACAATGGAATATGTTTACGCTGCTTTACTTCTTCACAAGCTAGGAAAAGATGTAGACGAGGCAAACCTCACATCAGTTGTCAAAGCATCTGGTGCTGACGTTAATGAAGCCCAAGTTAAATCTCTAGTTGCAGCCTTGGCCGATGTTAACATCGATGAGGCAGTTAAAGCCGCACCAGTAGCAGTTGCAGCAGCCGCTCCGGCAGCAGAAGCAGCAGCAGGTGGCGATGCACCAAAAGAAGAAAAGAAAGAAGATCCAAAGAAAGAAGAAGCAGCCATGGAAGGTTTGTCTTCACTATTTGGATAAAAAAATACACTTTTTTAATTTTGATCTTTATTTTTATCAAACTTTATCAATCTTTGATGCCAAATTTTTGATGATTGGTTGATTTTTCATTTCCCGTTGATGGCTTTATCAGTATACTAGACTATCTTGGTACAATTGCATTTGCAGTTACTGGAGCATCAAAAGCAATTTCACACAAAGCAGACATCTTTGGAATTATAGTTTTAGCTACTGTAGTTGGAGTTGGTGGTGGTGTAACTCGTGATGTAATATTTGGACGATTTCCAACTGCATTTTCTGATCCAATCTACATTACACTTACTGTAATTACTGGAGTTGTGATGTTTTTCTTGTTTTCAAAATTCAAAAAACAGATGAACATGTGGTTAGTGTTTGATGCAGTAGGTCTTGGAGTCTTTTCAATAATTGGCGCATCAATTGCATATTCTGTAGTTGGATTGGAATTTTTACCAATGCTGTTTGCAGGGGTACTAACTGCAATTGGCGGTGGAGTAATGCGAGATGTATTTGTCAGAGAGATTCCAATTGTATTTGTAAAAGAAGTCTATGCAGTTGCTAGTGTAATTGGAGTTGTGATATTTTATACCATTTTATCATCAGGAGCTGACATGCAAACAGCCTCAATTGTTGGAATAATATCTGCTACTGGTATTCGTTTTTTGGCAATGAAGTATCATTGGAATTTACCAAAGGTGCGAGAGTCTTAAACTATTTTGGCATTAACATCTATTTTGTGAGCCATGCTGTACATAGCAGGGCATCGCTCTTCTGCCATTTTTAGTAATTCTTGCAATTTCACAGAATCTGCATCATCACTTGCAGCATCAATCTCAAAACTCATTCCTTCAGTAATTGGTTCATCAGAAATATCAAATACTTTGGCAAAATTGATGTTACACTGAGTTGTAACTTTGAGTTTTGATAGCTTGATTCCTTGCTGTGCTGTAATTCCTACAAACGTTCCAACAAAACAAGATGTAATTCCTGCAATACAATATGCCATTGGACCTAGTCTGTTTCCATCACCACCTAGAAATGATGGGGAATCAATCTCAATGCTTTGAGTTCCCTTTTCATATGGTAGTTCTGTTTTGAATTGAAATCCTGAATTGTTATCTAAATTCCATTCTCCTTGCAATTTTACTGGTTTTCTTAGGGTGTTTTTGTCTTCTTTGCCTTTAGAAATTGTATTTGCAACTTTATCCAAATCTACATTGTTAATTTTTGTCATGATATATCGTAGATTCTACTATTGTATAAAGTGAATCACTAATTTTCAAAAATAAAAATTATTGGGATAACCATTCATTGATAAATGATTAATCAAAAATTTTCAGTGTTTTTCTGATTAATTCAGTTCTATTTCTAATAGTTACTTGACTAACTCCTGATTCCTCAGAAAATTCTCTCTGACTAATTTTCTCATTATTTTTGATACATGCAATATACAGTGACGCTGTGGCTTGCCCTACTGGGTGTTTTCCTGCAGTAATGTTTTCTTTTTCACATCTTTGTAAGATTTCTAATGCATCTCTTTTTGTTTTTTCTTTCAAATTCATGTTGTTTGAAATCTTTGAGATAAATGATGATGTATCATACTGGTTGAGATTCAATTCTAATTTGTTGATTATTGTTCTCAAATCCCGAGAAAGTATTCTTCGCTCAACATTTCCTGCTTTTGCCAAATCATCTAGTGTTCTTGGAATGGCGTTTTCTCTGCATGAAGCATAAAGTGCTGCTGAAACTAGGGATGCAGTAGTTCTACCTCTTGTCAATTTTGCACTGACTGTTTTTCTGTAGATATATGCTGCATTTTCAACCACATTATTTGGAATTCCTAATTTTGTCTTTATTGCATTCATCAAAGTAAATGCCTTGCTTAGGGTGGCAGTGTTTTTTGATTTACTTCTTTGATCCCATAATCGTAATCTTTTGAATTCCCCTTTGGTTTTTCCAGGAATTGTTTTACCTGTAGAATCTTTGTTTGTACCAATAATTGTGGATAATCCCTGATCAAACATAGTAAGTGATGTTGCAGGACCAGTTCTTACTGATTTCATATTATCTGAACTATAGTTCTCTTGAGAATAATCAGCCATGTTTTGAACTATGACAAGACCGCATCCCCCACAAAAAATTTCTCCTCGTTCAGAATCAGTTATTGCAGGATAGGTTTTACAAGAATCTAGTTGACACTTTACATCAGTATCATTTGAATTATTTTCTATCACTATCAATTATCCCTATCGTGTTTTTCAAATAAAAACAAGTTGCAACTGACATTTTTCAAATATTTTTTTGTAAATTAATACAAAAAATACCTCAATAGTAACAAAAAAATATCCCTTTTTTTACACTCTTCAAAAAAAAAATTACTTGTTTGAAATAAAATGATTAATTAAAAATAAAAAGAAGAAATTGGATTTGGGTTTATTCTAGTGGCAAGATGCACATGTGCAACCTTCCCCACAATTACAAACTCCGTCTTCACCACAATTGCATTTTTCATCTACTTCACAAGCCATGGATTCACCATCTCCACAAGAGCATTTGGATTCACCATCTCCACAAGAGCATTTGGATTCACCATCTCCACAAGAGCAATCAGATTTGTCATGTCCATATTTCATACCATGACCATCCCCCATCATTTTTGACATCTTTTTCATATGATCTCTGAAATCCATAGATTTCATTTTCTCATACATTTTATCCATCATCTTCATCAGATGTGATTTCTCAGAATCATCCATGGATTCTAATGCTGTCAAAAGTTGTGATCTATGTAAATCCATAAGACGTTGCATCTTACTCATTATTATTTGAGAACTGATTGTAGATTCTCCCGTTGGAATGATGTCTTTTCTTTCACCATGTTTTGTAAAGTCACTTGGAGTACATAGTCTGTCTCCACAAACCTTGGTTTTTGTTTCTGCCCCATACTGATTATTCTTAACACCTTTTGCTTTTACAGCATCAGCAGTTTGAGTCAAATCAGATGGAATAGCAATTGCCATTGATAATACAATTGCAACAATTACCAAAGATGAGTACATCATTTTCATTATTTTTCTATGGTGTTGTTCAACTAATAACTGTAAATCATTTTATCACTGACGAACATCAGATTTTTTGAATTGTTCTAAGGTTTTGGTAGTGTAATTGTAAATGTAGTAGTCCAAATATTCCTGTAATTATCACAGAATTAATTAAATTCAATAAAAGTCTCAACTTTTGATATTATTTAGATCTTTATCTAAATTATTCTTTAATGTCCAAACTCACTTTCTCTAACATAAATTCCAAAAATTCAGATAGCGATTTACTCTCACCGTTATTTGAATTCCATTCTAGAATCATTTCATCATAGTATTTCCATTCTTTTTCATCTTTTTTTAGATGAGTAGACATCATTGATTCAAATTCTTTAATATCCCAATCAACTGGACACATAATTTCATCCATCTGAATTAATTTCCCATTTCTCATTTGAAATGGATATGATTTACACACACTTGGCTTGAAATCATTTACTGTACATCGAAATTCATCTTTTGATTCTTCTAAAAACATACATCCACCATCTTTTTGTTTTAATGCCAAATCAAGTAGTCCTTCTTTTACTTTAATTCCCAAATCGTAATCTTTTGCACCCCAAATCTCAAGAAAACTTTCTGGAGTTTTTTTTAATTTTTGAACTAGTCTGTAAATGTCATGAGCATTAACAAATATTGTATATTCTTTACAGCAGTTAGTCTCACATGATACACATGGAAATTCACCTGTTTTAGAATTTGAATTACTATTGATTATTTTTAATGTCATGAATCATTATGTGTGATAAATTTTAGATTATGCAACTAGGATTATGCTGGTGTGTAATCTTTTGCTTGACCTGCAACACCTTTTGCTTGTGCATCTGCTTTTTGTAAGATTTGCTCTTTTGTCTCATCAGTCATAAATCCTGATTCAACAGATAATGAGCGAGCATGTTGTGATGCTTTGCTGAGAATTTGTGCAACGTTGTCTGCAGTGATATATCCTGCTTCAATTGATAATGATACTGCTTCTTGGTGTGAGGTTGCAAATTGGTTTCTAATCTTCTCAACATCAATAATCATTTCTTCTTCTGAATATTTGAGACCCTCTTCTAGTGCTGTGAATAGTGAAATTCCTGCCTCTACTGGCTTGATATCTAATTTTCCTAAGAGTGCTGCTAGTTTTTCATTAATTACGCCGCCCTTCTCTACTGGAGTTGAATCCTTTGCAATCCAGATGGTTCCCTGGTCAATCTTTGTTGGAATTCCAGCTTCCTTGAATTCTGTAAGCATTGGACCTGGTGCAATTCCTGTGTTTTTTGCAGGAACTACAATATCGATACTTGCAACATCGCCACCACGGGCAGCCATCATGATTTTATTTTTTGCAAGTAATACGTTTAGTTTGAATGGTGACATGTTTGTAAACATGAGCATGCATTGACCTGTAAGATCTTCAGCAATCTCTTTGATTCCTGGGATATCTAATTTAGATAGTGCAATTTTTGCAACTTTATCTTTGATACTAACAAACTCTACTTCGCCTTTGAGAGTTTTTCTTAATGGCAAAATTTGACTAGAACGAACCTTTGACATTTTGATAACTGCCATTGTCTTGTATTTTTTTGGAATCTCTTGTAGTTGTGCATACATCTGAGCTTTTGCTTTTGGATATGTAGTTCTATTCTCATGCATGTTTCTTCTTTATCTCCTGGACTTGTTTTACTGGTTTGCCCATTGTAGTTTTAATCATAATTTTTTTAACATTTTTCTCACCGTTTGGTAATTTCTTTTCAATTGCAGATAGTACTGCATGTGCGTTAATTGCTAAATCTGCATCCTCCATTGTAACGTCTCCGATTTTACATGAAACAGAAAGTGATGCTCTTGTTCTAACTTTAATTGATGTTCTAAATCTTGCCAAAAATGCACCAATGTCTGCATTAAATGGAACTGGTGTTGGCATTTTTCCTCTAGGACCTAAGAGTTGACCTAATGATTTACCGACAACTGGCATTACTTGTGTGTCTGCCAAAAAGAAATCATATTTGTTGATGAATTTTCTTGATTCTCTTTTGTTTGCTGCAAATTTGTCCAACTCTTCAGTACCAATTACAGAATCTGCATTTGCAGCTTTTGCTTTGGTACCCATATCACCTGTTGCTATAATGCAAACAGTTGCAGGAGAACTAGTCTTTGGAAGTTGAACTACTTCGTTTAAGGCAAATCCTTTTTTCACATCAATATCTTTGAAATTGACGATCAGCTCAATTGACTGTTTGAATTTTCTTTCTTTTGTAGCCTCTTTTGCTGCTTTTATGACGTCTACAAATTGTGCCTCTGTAATCATAATGAACAATTTCGAGAGAGCCTACTTAAAATCGTTTTTAGATTGAAAATTTGTATGCTCATTTATTTTAAAAAATTACATATTTTGCACATAATATTTGCAATTCTGTAGCAAAAAATTCTCAAAACCTACATATATTAAATCAGAACCTCAAATTTTGAACGCATTGCACAGATTTGATGAACTTGATATGAAATTACTCTTTGAATTAACCAAAGATGGCTCAATTTCTGTTCCAATTCTATCAAAAAAACTAGGAATTAACGCATCTGTGCTTTATTCACGAATCAAGAGGCTACTAAAGAAAAAACTAATCAAAAAATTCACAGTAGACATTGATGAATCTCTCTTAGGCATAGGAGTAAAGGCATCAGTTGGAATTAACCGAGATCCAAAATTCAAAGATACCATCCACAAAACATTCATGGATACATCTGAGGTTGTATCAATTTCAGAAGTTACAGGAAGATTTGATATTATGATTGAAGTTTATGCCAAGAATCTAGAGGCACTACATGCAGTAGTTATTGAGAAAATCGGAAAAATTGAAGGTATTCAAAATACTGAGACCTTTGTAGAATTGCAAAAAACAGACAAAGATCCTGTTTATTTGATTGAAAAATAAATTTTTTAAAAATTATTGATTATTGGAGTTTTTCGTCCCATTTACCTTCATTGATTTCTGCAGTGATTTCTTTAGGAGTTTTTCCTTCTACTTTGACTCCTAATGCTACACATGTTCCAATGATGGTTTTTGCAACTGACTTTAATGATGATGCATAAGATTTCTCTAGTTTTGTATTTGCAACTTTAACAATAGAATCCATTGTTACATCTCCTGCCCAATCAGTTCCAGAAGTACCTGAACCCTTTTGGATTCCTGCTTCTTTCATGATTAGTGCTGCAGCTGATGGAATACCAATTTCAATTTCATATTTTTTAGTATCACTATCTACAATTACAGTAACTGGAACTTTCATTCCCTCAAAGTCTTTGGTCTTTTCATTAATTGTGTTAATGACTTCCATGATGTTGACTCCAAGTGGACCTAATGCTGGACCTAAAGGTGGACCTGCTGATGCTCCTCCGCCTGTTACAAGTGATGATATTTTTTGTTCTCCCATATTATTTCACTTTTAGTTTAAAATTTAATCCTTCCTAACCCTCAGTTGATATCTTTAGGTAGTTTGCGTCTACTGTTACTGGTAATTGGTATGATGCATCAAGTAATACAACTGTAGCTTCTTCTTTATCTGAATCAATTCTTGTAATTGTTGCTTTCATTCCCTTGAATGGTCCACCTGTAATTTCTACAGTATTATCAACTGCTAGAGTTGATACTGTTGATTTCTTTACTAGGTATCCTTCGATATCTTCAAATGCTAATTCTCCTCTTAATTGACCTCGAATGTGTCTTACACCTTCTACTGCCATGTATGCATCACTTGGATTGATTGCCTCAATTACGACATATCCTTTCAAGTCTGTTACCCAAAATACTGATTGAATGTTAATTTGATTAGCATTGGCTTTAGCTTCTAATAATCTCATAACCACTTTTTCTTGTCCTCCTGTGGTTCTAATTGCAAATAGATGTGGTTTGGTTTCATCATATACTGGAGCTACTTCAGGTGCTTGAACTTCTTCAGTTGATGGAGTTTCTGTTGATGAAACTTCTTCAGTTGATGATTTTATTTCTTCAGACATTTTTATCTACCAAACGTGATCACCGAAAACACAAACTGAATTGTAAATCCAATAAGACCTACTCCTCCGATTCCCAACAATACTAGTCTAAGATGTTGTTGATACTCGTCTTTGTCAGGTTTTTTGGCCATTTTCATTGTATTGACCATATTCTTCAAAGTCTGCTTCGGGTTCATTGCCTGAAATTAATAAGGTGTCCTTATATTCCTTATCTCATGGAGCTACTAATTGCGTACAAAGATGACCCGGCAGGTCACAATATGGCAAAATTTCTTTGCAAAGAAATGACTAAAGAAAATGAAATTTACCGCGGAAAATTTTATGATTTACTAATCATTCCAACTCCAGCAATTTCTGCTGATTGGTTAGAAGAAAAATATGATTATGATGGATTTGTGTTTTTATCAAAACATGCTGCAGAATCTGGAGTATTGGCATTGACTTGTCATAGTACTGGAAACTTTGATGATGCAAAATTTGGTGGAAACAACAGAGAGGTAGCAATTCCACATCCTGACTTGCAAAAAAA
>CAYTNP010000034.1:0-7882 GCA_964439165.1 uncultured Nitrosopumilaceae archaeon
AACTTTTTCTCTTTCTCGCTCTTGTTCTGGTTCTGCTTCTTTTTCTCGTTCTGGTTCTGGTTCTGGTTCTGGTGCTGGTTCTGGTGTTGGTTCAGGTTCTGGTGTTGGTTCTGGTGTTGGTTCTGGTTTATTTCGAGAGTCAAATTCAGATAAAATATCTTCTGCATCTTTAGATTTGTTAGGGTCACTCAATTTTAAATTCCTTTAATAACGAAATTCTCTTTTGCTTTTATTTAATTTTTCAGGTTATATTCTTTAAGATAGTCATCAAAGATTTTTTCAAGGTCATCAACATCGCAATTTTTGATTTTTTCAACAAGATCAGGTTCTTCAATTTCATAACAATTCAAGACATCTTGAGAATCTTTGAATCCAAGCATTGCTTTATTTTTGAAAATACAGTGATAGAGTTTTTCTCGCTCCATTTTTTCAGGTTTAAATTTTACACCAGCATCATCTGCAGAAATTGGGGAATCCATGAAATATGTAATATTATTTCATATTTAGAGTATTCATGAATACACAATGTTGTAATAACCAAAAGAATACACAACAACATTGGAAACAAGAGTAGTTTTCCACATAGATTTTGATTACTTTTATGCACAGTGTGAAGAAACAAGATCACCGAAATTAAAATCAAAACCAGTTTGTGTGTGTGTTTTTTCAGATAGAGGAGGAGATAGTGGAGCTATAGCAACTGCAAATTATACTGCTAGAAAGTACGGAGTTAAATCAGGAATTCCAATTTCTTTTGCAAAAAAAAGACTAGAAGAAAGAGAAGATGCAGTATTTCTGCCAGTAGATTTTGATTTCTATACAGAAATTTCTGATAAAGCCATGGAAATAATGAAAGAGAATGCAGATGTCTTTGAATATGTAGGAAGAGATGAAGCGTATTTAGATGTGACAAAAAGAGTAGGAGGGGATTTTAATAAAGCAAGTCATCTTGCTCAACAAATTAAAAATTCCATTAGAGATAAAATAAAACTTAGTTGTTCAATTGGGATTTCCCCAAATAAGTTAATTTCAAAAATTGCATCAGATTTTCAAAAACCAGATGGCCTAACAATTGTTTCACCAGAAAAAGTAGATATTTTTTTAGAACAATTAGAAATCAGAGCAATTCCAGGTATTGGTAAAAAAACAGAAGAAAAACTATCTGAAATGAAATTAAAAACTATCCAGGATTTAAAAAATCTAGATGTTTTTTCATTAAACAAAGAATTTGGAAGAAAAAGTGGGACATACATCTACAATGCAGTTAGAGGAATAGATATAGACCCTGTAAAAGAAAGAGAAGAAAGAGTTCAATACAGTAAAATCATTACATTGAAAAAAGATTCCAAAGAATATCAATTTCTTTCAGAAAACATTTCAGAATTATGTAATCAAGTTCACAGAGTTGTAAAATCAAACAACAAAATGTTCAAATCAATTGGAATACATGTTGTAGAATCAGATTTATCAAGTAAATCAAAATCAAGAATGCTTAGAAATCCAACTGAAAGTTTAGAAGAACTTCAAAAAAATACAAATCAATTGCTAAAAGAAATGTTAGAAACTCAAACATCAACAATCAGAAGATTGGGAGTCAGAGTATCAGAATTATCAGAGATTAAAGGTCAAAGTAATATTACTAATTATTTTTAGAATTATCTTTAGATTCTAATTTCTTTAAACGTCGAGATTCAATCAAAATAACAATGAAAATAAACACAAATAGCCATGGCAAGAACATTATCTCGCCTGCAATTTTATGATATTCCTCCCATGCAACAGGATCAGTAGTCACTTTTAGTGCATACCAAGATAATGAGAAAATTCTAATCAAATTAACAATAATAGTTCCAATAATTCCTAAAACAAAGTAAATAGATTTTCTACCTCTTGGAATATTCATCTTTAGCATAAAGGCACCAATAACAAGTGAGAAGATGATTATACTGTGGACACCAGCTGATGGCCAAAATACTTGCAGTGCCATGGACCCATGGTCACCTCGCAAAAACATCACGTTATCTCTTGCAACTGCAGTTCCAAGATCAAGTACAGTAATTACCCAAACGTTTGCTTGAACAAAGTAAGGAACAATGTATTGTAGTGGACCAAGTGTATCATACGGAAAAAATGCATCAAGAGATAAGATAATGGCAGTACCTGTAAGAAAGATAGGACCTGCAGGTGCAATTCGAATCCATCGTTTTCCAAAAAATATCGTCAATGCAACAACAATGAAAATTGCCATTACAACAAAATCCCACATCCAGGTCCAAGAATAAATTAATTGTACATCAAATGCTTGTGCAGAATCAATAATGTATTCTCTTAAACCATATTCTAATGAAATCAAATAACCAATTGTAACTAAAGCCAAAGGGATTACTGCCAAAAGTCGTTTTTTAGAAATAACAATTTTTAATCCAACTAGTTCTGCTACAACAAATACCAAGGCAAACAAATAACCTCCACGCCCTTCATTCCAACTCCATGCAATAGAATCAGGAAATGCAATCATTGCAAACAAAATTGGACTGGCAATTATCGAAATTCCAAAAATCAAATTCCAATTTTGCATTATTGTAGATCTAAAAATGGCAAATAAATAGGTCAATATTTAAAATTTGTATCAAAACTTTAGAAAATTAAAATGAGATGCTAATCTTCTGCATCTTCAATTTCATCAGATTCTGGATCTCTTCTGCTTGGTCTTATTGGAACATAAATGAAGGTCACACAGATAATTCAGAGGACTCTAAGATACATCCTAAGGTTGCAAAAGTTTGCCTATTAGGTAATTTCTAACACATCAAGTCAAGATTCCAACTTGCATTCAGTTTTGAAGGATTTTACAGTTGTAAAATAAGTTAAAACTAGAATTCCAATAGCAATAATTCTGAGAGGAGTCTCATAATTTGTCAAAAATGCAGTTGCAGTAGCTCCTACTGAACCAAATGTAGAGATCACTGCAAACCCTATAGGACCACAACTGCATGCTCCAGCTGCAGTACCAATAAAAGAACCAATAATACCACCACCCATTTTTTGTTTTGAGCTTTGAAGAACAAAGATACGAAATATGTTCATAGGAATTATCAACCCAGACAAAGCAGAGATAATCAAAATTAAAACAAAGTCAAATTCAGTTCCAGAAGGAAGATGACTTACAACATAAGGTTCTAAGAAAATATACTCAGACAATATCAACAATCCAACCATCATAGATACAAAAATTACAAATGCAAGTACAAGATATTTTAGATTTGAAAAAACAAATTTTACAGTATTTGTCATTTAGATCATTTGATCCAATACTTGCTTGAAGACAGAGAATGGTTGTGCTCCACCAATTTGTTGTTGTCCATCAGGACCTACAATAAAGAATCCAGGAGTTCCACGTACACCATGCTCTCTTGCTTGTTGGGTATTGTATTGAACACGTTTAGAATATTTTCCAGAATCAAGACAACTCTCAAACAAATCATTATCAAGACCTAAACTAAGTGCAATTGCTTTGAGTCTTTCAGAATTAGCCCAACCATTATCTATTTTGTCTTCTTGTAAATTGTAAAGCACATCATGGTATTCCCAATACATATCCTGTTCTTCAGCACAATATGAGGCCTGAGCAGCTTTTGGAGAATCACGTCCCAAAAATGCCATATCAACAAAAACTAAATTTACTTTTCCAGTGTCAATGTATTCTTTAGTAATGGTAGGTTTTGTGTTGTGGAACCAATTGTAGCATTGATGACATTGATAATCTCCAAATTCAACAATAGTAATTGGTGCAGAAGGGTCACCCAAAATAGGCGAGCCCATTGCAGTAGAGATAGTACCATGAGAACGTTCCGTGTCCAAATTTACAGTTTCAGAAGATGAGGATGAAACAGCACCTACAACTCCTGCAATAATTGCTATTAAAACGACGCCTATAATCACGCCTTTTTTGTTCATACCAAAAGGATTGAAAATGAGTTAAAAAAACTTATTCCAAATTACGAGAAGAGTTTCTTCTAAACAAATTAATGAATTTTTCAATTGCAGTATCAATTGGACATACCTCACATGTAACGCTTGAAGAATGACTATCAAAATGGTTTTCAAATTTTTCTCTAGATTCAAAAATTAGATCACATTTTTCACAATATACCTTTGTTACATTTTTTTTCAAATTCTCATCCACAGTTAATTTTGGGGACTAGTGCTTATAAAGATCCTGTTGAAAATCACTATGTGCAAAAAATTGCAGATAAATTCATCACAGGTTTTTTTGTAGTTACTTTAGGAATTTTATGGTATTGTAGTACAAGATATTATGTAAAACCAAAAGAATGTACAATTGTAATTTATGATGTATTTGGAAAACAAGTGAAAATCAATGAACTGAGAACCAATTTTAAAACAAAAGAAGTTGCAAAAAGTTTCATCTCAGAGTATCAAAAAAGATTTCCACATTATGATTTTTCAATGGCAGTAGAGACACCAGAAATTAAGAAAAATACGGTTTTAAGAATTTTTAAAAAAAATTACAAATAATGAATTCTCATATGAGTAGTTAATTCAACTTGATATTGAGTTACAAAACCACAATGAGAGCAAGAAAACATTTCATTTTGAGGTGTTTGAGATTCACGTTCAATGGTTTTTCCAGAAATAGATGTAATTTGTATAACATCATTATTTGAAATAACTGCAAAATTATGATTCTCACCAATAGAATCTAGAAATTCTTTGATGGCAGTAATTACGGTGTTTGCATCAATGATTTCATCATCATCAAAAGCAGAGAGGGTAAATTGGTTATTTTTTAGTGTAGGAATAGCTGCAACCTGATCAGAAACATATACGAGTAATTCATTTTTGATAGACAAGACATCCTTGCAATCAATTGTAAGCATAAACTTTCAGGGTAAAATCAATATTTTAGTTTAACAATTACTCGAAAATGATTATTATGGTTCAATATTAGGAACAATTCAGATGAGAGATTCAGAAACTTTTGGGATTGAAAAAGATCATGGAGAAGAAGTAGTCAATTGGTTAAACGAACAAGCAAAATCTCATAAAATGAAACTTGAGGCAAGACTATACGGGTATACAATATCTACAAAAAATTTCGGAGATTTTGAAATGTTTTCATGGATAGGGGACGTTCAAAATGCACGGAAATTAATCATCAAGGCAAGTAAAAGATTCAAGATTAGAGTTATTGAAGGAGGATACAAACCAAAAGAAAGAATTTTCAAAATGAAGAAATTTGATTTTGCCAAAGTCAAAAAAGGTGAAAAAACAATTGGGCAAATAGAATTTGCAGTATCAAGGTTTGGAAAAGATCAATGGGAAGTTCAAAATGAAGAAAGACATTAAATATTTCATAAAGGGTATTTGTTCAAAATGAAAATAGGAATCATAGGATTAGGAATGCTTGGAAATGCTGTTGCAATGCATTTACTTGATTCTGGTTTTCAAATAACTGCTTACAACAGAACTAAAGAAAAAACAAAACAACTTGAAGAGAAAGGAGCAAAAATCGTTACATCGCCTAAAGAAGTTGCAATAGATTCAGAACTTGTCATCATAGTTGTAAAAGATGCAGATGCAGTAAGAGAAATTTCATTTCAAAAAAATGGAATCATAGAAGGAAAGCACGACAAAATGATTGTAGCAGATATGAGTACAATTGACCCATCAGAATCAAAAAACATCTCAAAAGAATTTTTAGAAAATAAAATAGAAAAACTAGACATTCCAGTTATGGGAGGTCCAAATGTTGCAATTTCAGGAGATTTGGTAATGATGGCATCAGGAAATAAAGACAGTTTTAATCAATGCAAAAAAGTTTTTGATACAATTGCAAACAAAGTATTTTTCTTAGGAGATAGTGGGGTTGCGCATTCAATCAAATTGGCAATGAATTTACAAATTACAATGCTTGCATTAGCATTATCTGAAGGAATTACACTAGTAAAAGAATCAAAAGTTGATCCAAAAGTGTTTTTAGAAATTCTCAATTCTACATATTTCAAAACAGGGATGAGTGAGAAAAAGGCATACAAAATGATTGATGGAAAATATAATGTTACATTTACACTTGCAAATTTAAAAAAAGACATCAACACCATGATGGATGCTTCAAAATCATTAGGAATAGAATTGCCAATGACAAAAAAGGCCCAAGAAGTGTATGGAAATGCAGTCAAAGAAGGGTTTGGGGAAATGGATTATACAGGAATTATCGAATACATAAAAAAAATCAATGAATCAAATTAATCAAATTTATGAATAATAATTAGCAAAAATTCTATAAACTATGAGGATTAAATCAAATCATGAGATTAAATGATAAAGTTGCAATTGTCACTGGGGCATCAAGTGATATTGGCAAAGGTATTGCCAAGAAATTCGTTGATGAAGGGGCAAAAGTCATTCTTGTTGCTAGAAATTTAGAAGGATTAGAAAAGGCAAGAAAAGAGATAGGAAATGATGATTCAACAGTACCAATTACTTGTGATTTAACAGATGAATCTCAAGCATTGCAAGCTGTAAATCAAATCATGGATACATATGGGAAAATAGACATTCTTGTAAACAATGCAGGAGCAATTAATGATCCAATACATTTTCACGAAATGAAGGATTCTGAAATTAAGAAACTCATTGACATAAACTTGTTAGGAGTTTTTCACATGACAAAAGCTGTTTTAACAAAAATGTCTGATGTCAAAAGTGGTGCAATTGTAAACATTGGTTCTATCTCAAGTGAGAGAGCAATTCCACGAGTTCACTTGGCAGTTTATTCTGCCACAAAAGCAGCTATTCCTATGTTTACAAAATCAATTGCAGTAGAATATGCAAGAAGAAATATCAGATGTAATTGTGTTAATCCAGGAATTATCAATTCAGGTTCAATAAAGCCATATCTTGATGATCCTCAAGCAAGAAAAGTACTCGAAGAGAGATTACCACTTGCAAGAGTTGGCGAACCAGAAGATGTTGCAAATGCAGTATCATACTTGGCTTCAGATGAAGCAAGTTGGGTTACAGGTACCATCCTAAATGTCGATGGTGGAAAAACAGCATCAGAAGGATAATCTAAGAATTAAGATGAGATCTGGCGTTTTTTTCGCTTCAGATAAACATCATAACTAAATCCCGAAACCAACATAACAATTCCTGTAACTACAGACCACATTACAAAAGAAATTATTTCAGTTTCTTCCATAAAACAAATTCAAACTTCAAGGCATCTAAAGTTTGGGTTCAAAATACAATTAGAATAGAAAATTCATTATGAAACATCTAAATAGATTTGAGAATTAGTGGATACATGCCAGAATTTACTTGTCCTGATTGTGGACAACGCCTATTTCATGAAAATGAAACAACATTAAAAGTTGAAGAAACAATCCATTCAAAATTCTGTAGAAAAGAAGCAGGAAAAACCCACAGTTACATGCACAGAGATCCAGCACATATGGAAACTTTTGATGTAGAACGTGAAAACGATTCATCAGGGGCACCAGTTTTAAAAAAATAATCCCAGTCCTCAAAATTATATCCTAGATACAAATCATTGATTTTAGTTGTCTAAAGAATACAAATATGATTTAGTGGTTGTAGGTGGAGGACCTGCAGGATCATCTGCTGCACTAACTGCTGCAAAAAATGGAATCAAAGTAGCAATTTTAGAAAAAGAAGATTCAATTGCTGAAACAGTTAGAACAAGCGGAGTTACGTGGATTCAAAATATCAAGGAATTTGGAATCCCAGATGATTGTTTTAATCCAATCAAAAAATTTACGTTTTGTTCACCAAATAACGAAGTAACAATTAGCGATACAGTTCCAAGAGCTGCAGTACTAGATGTCAGAAAGACATA
>CAYTNP010000034.1:7982-11011 GCA_964439165.1 uncultured Nitrosopumilaceae archaeon
CGTTGAGAATGTTAAAGAAGATACATGGTGGTTAATGGTAGGACAACAGTATTCACCTGCAGGATATGCATGGATATTTCCTTTAGGAAAAAACATTGTAAGAATTGGAGTAGGCGTAGGTAAACCTGAATCAAATATTGATCCCACACAAAGACTCAAAGAAATTATGGAATCAAAATTAGGTCCAATTAAAAAACTAGGAAAAATAAAAGAGATTGAATTTCATTATGGTTTGATTCCAAATGATGGACTCTCAAGAAAAACAGTTTACAATAATTTAATTTTAGTTGGAGATTCAGCAGGACAAGCAAACCCACTTGTTTTAGAAGGAATCAGATATGCAATAAAATTTGGCAAAGTTGCAGGAACAGTTTCAGCAAATGCAATTAAATCAGAAAAAACAGATGAATCATCACTATTGCCATATGAGGAGAATTGGAGAAAAGAGATTGAATCAAAAATTAATTCAGCAATTAAAGTTCAAGACAGATGGATAGGATTATCAGATAAAGAATGGGATAAAGAATTAGACATCATCAAGGAATTAAGACCTGAAGAATTTCTAGATTTTATCAAAGCTGATTTTGGTTTATCAAATATGGTAAAACTAGCAACACGCCATCCAAAATTGGCAGTCAGACAATTATTCAATCTAGTCAAAAGTAAGGGTCAGTGATTTAGAAAATTAAGCCATGACAACTATTTTGGAATAGTTGCCAGACTCAATTTTAGGCACAGATTTACTATGATTTTGGGGGTTGGACGTACAAATTGAATGGAATTGCTCAGATGTAGAATAATCACAAACACTGCAAATCATTCTCGTTGATTTCATGCATTGAAAGCATTTGGCATTTTCAATTAATGCACCACCGCAATTTCTACATGATTCATCAGGCAATTGTGTTCAAAAAAAAGTACAAAAAATTAGATATAAGCAAAACGTAGAAGTTGTTCATATCAAAGCTCAGTAAGAAAAAGAGATTAATTGAAACAAGAAATTATTAAAAATATGGATGGAGTTAGAAAAACTTTTGATAAATGGGCTCAAAATGGAAAAGCCGAAGCAATGGAGGAAGGTCATGAAAAAAACGTATCAAAGTTTCTAAAAACAATTTCATTTGATGAATCTTTTTCATTTCTTGATGTAGGATGCGGTAATGGTTGGGTAGTAAGAAAAATAGTACAAAATAATAATTGTAAAAAAGCAATTGGGATTGATAAAAGTAAAAAGATGATCATTCAAGCAAACAAAAAAATTATCAACAGCAAAGAAAGCTTTTTTCATACAGATATAGAATCATGGAAATATACAGGAAAATTTAATTATATTTTTTCTATGGAATCATTATACTATGCAGATTCTATCGAAACAGCATTAAAGAAAATTTACAAATTGTTAAAACCAGGAGGAATGTTTTTTTGTGGAACTGATTTTTACACAGAAAACAAATCAACTGCAAGATGGGCAAAAGTAATGAAAATCCAAATGCATCATCATTCAAAAAAAGAATGGAAAGAATTTTTTGAAAAAGCAGGATTTAAAGTAAAAATGAAACACATTAAAGATTTGAAAAGTACCAAAAAATGGCAAAGAGAATTCGGAACTTTATTCATAACAGGCATAAAATCCAAAAAGTAATCTTCAAATTCAATGAAGTAAAATAATTATCATGTGAGCTGGAGCACGACACGCTGCTACGGCAGAGGAAACTCCTCCCTCCATACAGGAAATGTGATCTGGAGATAGATAATCAGAGATGGTTGGCAACGGAGCAGAAAAGAATCCAATATGGCGCACAGTGATGGTGAAAACCTGAGGTTTCCATAAAAGGAATGAAAAAGCCGTCCCACATGGAGCAAAGCCAAACAGAACTTTAAGATCCTGTACTAGGTTCAGGTAGGCTGCAAAGCGGAATATCGTGAAAACAGAAGGAGGGTTACTCCCAGCACACATTATTATTTTTTAAAAAATTAACTCATTGAGCTAACTTGGTCTTTACAAATAGATGCATTACAACCACATGTTGCATCACACAAACATGCACCTTGCATTTCACAATCACATTCTGAGCCCATTTCAGCAGATGCTGCACATCCACATGCTGCCTCTTCTTCAGTAGAAGGAGTTGCTTGTGGTGGAGGACTTTGTTGTTGTGGTTCTTCATCATAATGACTTCGGGTTTGTTGATAACTAGTGTCATCTTTTAGTTGTGCTTCACCTCTATTGGTTTGATAACCACCAGATGATGAACTAGTTTGATAACCTACTAATCTACTAGGATCAATTCCTGTTTGTTCTGATTCTACTTTTTTAAGTGAACGTTGACTGAAAATGAAAAATCCAATACCAGCAATTGCTGCTATACCTGCCATTCCATATACAATGAGTACTGGGAACTCACCAGTAGAAGTTGTTGCATATCCCTCTGGAGGAGTTGGAGTTACACCAATAATTTCAATACCATCTAAATTATCTAAAGCACCAAATCCAATTGCTGCAAGATTTGCTTGGTCTGAGGATTGAACACTTCTAACAGTGTATAATTGATCAGACATAATTTCTGCTTCAAAGACTCGTTCTACTTGTCTTCCTTCTCTAATACTACTTTCACCCATAGTCCAACTAGAAACTACAAATCCTGCAATTTCATCACTTAATCCAAATGTACTAGCATCTGCGTTGATTCCGGTTGGATCAAACAAAAAGTGCCAGTTAGTTAATGGTTGTTCTAAAATAAAATCTGCATCAATTAATGCTCTTTCTAAAACAGATTCAGCTTCAGTTCCTACAAAGAAAGTGTAAGCATCAGGTTCTTGTTCTTTAATGATGTTAATTGGATAATTAATTTCATGTCCATCAATAACAATCTCATCATCAGTAGACATTGCTCTCCATCCTAAATCTACTAAAGTTCGTTGACCATCATCAGTAATGACATAATCAGTTAAGAGTCCATTAATAATTACTTGATAATCAACTGAAGTGTTGATGTTTCTTGCTTTAAGATGAAAGTCATATTCGACTG
>CAYTNP010000035.1:0-10607 GCA_964439165.1 uncultured Nitrosopumilaceae archaeon
AAAATTTAAGAATTCTCTTTATCTTCAATCTTTTTTATCTCTTTTTTGATTTTTGCAATATTTTTTTCCCATATCACAATGTATTTTTCAATTTTTTCAAGTTCTTTTGGATTAGAACCATCACGTAATGATTCTCTTTTCTCTAGGTGTTGCTCCAACCTCTTTTGAGAATCCTCAAGCTTTTTGTGCTGCATCTCAAGGACTTTTCTTGTGATAAAATTCAACACTATATAGATACTCAATTCAGCATATCAAACTTGCCAAAGTGGATTTTTTTTAAGCTAGATACATCAGAATAACGAATTCATAGTTCATATTGATAATAGAAATCCTGATTTCATGAATCTATTTAAGAAAAAGCCTGAAGCTCCTAGTTTAACTTGTAGAATTTGCGAAATGGAATTCTCAGATCCTGATAGAACTATGAGACATATGGTTAAAGCTCATTCTAAACCACAAAAGACAAAAAGATAATCAATTAAAGTGAGATTGAAAGAACTGAAGAGGTCCTTCCAATCTCATGAAGAATGGAGAGAATCCGTTCTTCACAGTGCGTTTTGATTTCCCGATTTGGAAATCGCGATTTTTGGAATCACGCAAAAATATCAATCATAATACCATGTAAAAACTAGTCTAAAGTTTTGGAAGATTTCCTGATTTATCTAAATTTGATTTGCAAACTTTACAGTATAGTCTTATTTCAGTTGCAGGAAACTCTGCTCCGCAATTTTTACACGTGTAAAATTTTGACTCTGCCATAGTTATTTTACAAAAATTATGAACTTAAGCATTAGGATGGATCAATGATTCATTCTCATTAAATATCATTTTCAATTAACTACAGTATAATCATGGAAAACAGTCAGAATCAAATATCATGGGAAGATGCGATAGGCTTGGCATATTTGACTTCTGATGAATAGTCTTTTTTATTTAAAATTTTCAACTAGATTCTTTTCTGATTCAGTTAGTGCTGGAATTCCAATGTTATCAGCTGGAAGTATGCCGTTTTGAAGCATAATTTGTCTATATTGTTGGAAATAAGTCCCTAGTTCTTTTTTCAAAAATATCGTATGGTCTTCAAATAATTTGGATTCTTGTATTTTGTGTTCGTTTCGCAATCTTTGGGATTTTATCTCTATATCTCGAATAACTCGCTGTCTTCTTTTAAATCCAGTAATGACAAAATTCTCAAATACCAATTACATAAAGTATGCAAATTATCTTTTTAAGAATTAATGAATACTTTGGAATTAAAAACTGACATCATTTCAGCCATAGATACAGGGATTTCTTCTCTTTTTGCTACTGATTCAAGCTCAGAACCGTGTTTTTCTCTCAAGTGAATTAGAAATTCATCTTCTGTAATGTTATTTTTCTTAAATCCACAATCAAATACACAATTAAAATTCATTAGTATTTCCTAGGTTTTTTTGATTTTTTCTTTTGTTGCTGGTCGCTTTTGTATTTTTTAATTCGTTGTTGGGCTTCAGCTGCCTTTTGTCCCTTTTGTTTACGATTATCTTTTTTCTTTGAACCCTTCATTGTATCAATTCAGAGAATTTTGCATTAAAGCATTTACTTGTAAAATACATAGGACACATACAAGATTACAGAGGCAATACTTGATACTAGTAAAATTAGTCCTAATTCTTTTCTTGAAAATACGTTAGTTCTAATGCTCAACAGAAATATTTTAAAAAATTTCAAAAATAAGCGTTATCACTATGATTTCAATCTATACAGCATAATTCCTGCAGGAATTGCCACGGCTAGAATAATCAACCCCATAGTTAGTCCCTGCTGAATTTCCATAATTACAGTTAGAGGATTTCAGATTTAAGATAATTGAGTCTAATGAGTTCAGATAATTGCAATGCAGACTTGCTGTTTATAGTTCAAAGTTCATTACAATACTACATGAAAACAGCAAAAGTACCAAAATTCAAGTGGGGAGAAGTCTCTGAGCTTAATGCAGGCCACACTACAAACGAATGGGGAACAGAAAAAAAGGAAAAATCAGAACAAAAAGTAATTGTTGCATACGATATTGTGTGGAATCAATAAAAATAATCAAATTGTAGTTGGGCCAAACGACCCAACTAGGTAAACGCTATGGTCTGGCGCATACAGGATGAATGACTCCCATCGTGTATGATGATATAACACCAGAATTGCATAAAAGGGGCACGTAGAATTCATCCATACAAATCATCAGTATTTGATAAATACAAATTTGCAATTCTAATAATAATTGAAATTCTCACCAGAGGACAAATCGTTGCTGGTCTTAAATTTCAATGATGGAAATTTACCAAAATATTATCAATGAGAAACAGACCCTCAGAAATTATGGATTACATGACTCAAATTATAGTGAAATTGCTAAAAAATATCAAAAGTCATTTAGAAAATAAAGACAAATCAAAGATTTCAAAAGAATTTGAGAGCATAGAGCATCATTTAAAAAAAATCTCAATTAGTGCAATGACTGCATTTAGAATTAGAAAATTGTACAAACTTGATCACACAAAAGATGCATCATTTATCAAAGAGGAAATTGACAAATTAATTACAATTCTAACTCATCTAGTTTCTTGGAAATGCAAAATTTGTAACCATACAATTGAAACAGAGCACCAAGACCAATTACCACTACTTGTTACTGCACATGAGATTACACATAGAAACGACTAGAGTTTCGTCCAGGAATTAGTGCTGTTACACTGACCGCATGTGGTTGATTCATTCCATTTCTCAAAGGTTTTAGAACTAGGGATTTTGACTACAGTTATTCTGCTACACCCAGAACATTGGACCTTTACACTGGTAGCACCAGTATCATCGCCCATAAACCAGTCCTTAAATCCCATTACACATCATCCTTGATTTCTGATTCACGTCTTTTTCTAAAGTGTCGAACCAACCTATAACCTAACAGGATTGGGACCAATACTTTCTTTCCCTCATAGAGTACCTTGAGTAGTGACTTTAGCATCTTTATTGATTTTATCTGAGTTGCAAACTGCAAAATTTTCAATGCACGCAATCCTGCAAACAGTGGAATTAGTATGAAAAATGCAATATCAATCCAGTTTTTTCTCAAAAACACTTTCCAGTTTTCTGCATGAAGATATTTTATTATCAAATCAGGAATCATTACAACAAAGATAGACCACAAAATTACATCAAAGTAAAAGTAGAAATTTTCAAATTTTGGCAGCAAATCATCAATTCCTATTGAATGCGTATCATACAATAGAAACAAAACAAAATACACCATAGACAGGCCAAGTATGGTGTATTCAACTGATTTCTCAAATTTTTTATTTAGAAATACTTGTTTTATTTCCAAAATTATCCACAGCCATGTTTGATTGCCCATGTTGTGTTTGCAAATTCAGAACTATCACAGAATCGAGTCTCCAAGTATGCAATGTTTGCATCAAGAATTTCCTGATTCAAAATATTTTCACCACAGTAAACTACACCAACCAATCTTCCATAAACCCCAATAATTTGTCCATCATCCTCATCAACTGTTACATCACTTCCAACAGGACAAAGTGTTTCAATAAAGTCTCTAGCATCAACTCCGCCAAATCCTTTGAGTTGGGGAGCAGACGATAATGAGAATCTAACTGATTGGTCACCTACCAAAAGTGAATTGCCATCAATAATTTTCTCAACTGTACCCTCAAAGCATTGGGCGTCCCCTAGACAATCTAAATTCTCATCATAAAGAAATTCTGGCTGCTCTACTACTAATTCACCTGATTCATCTAATTGAGTGATGCCTACAATTAGGCCCAAAATTGCTGTGGCTGTAATTGCAATAATTAGTACGGGTTTCATTTTAGAATTTGATTAATTTGCACTCTTTTCCTTCTGCACGGCATTCTGCACAATACAATAATGGAACTTTGGAATCTCCGATTTGCTTGAAATTCAAATGTGAATCCATCACATGTCCGCATTCAGAATTTTTGCATGCTGTATCTTTATTTTCATAAAATGTTGTAATTGATGAATCTGTCATGATATCATAACTGAAATTACATCTTTTATTACTTTCTAGTAATTAATTCATGAAAATCTTAAATCTCAAATTACCATATACAGTATGTGGCAACAACTGAAGATCTCAAAAATGATATTTTAGATGCTACAAATCAACAACAAAAACTAATGGAATTAAGAAAAAAATTCTTGGGTTCAAAGGATAACGAAGACCAAATGAATGCATTCAAACTAACTACGCAAATCATGAAGTACGAGGATTTTATCAGAGATACAGAAAAGCAAATCAGAACAATGAACTAAAAATCATCAGAGAAAATACGACCTACGTTTAATATCGATTAACGTAAAATCAATTTGTGAAAAATCTCATCATACTATCCATTATCGTATCTATTGGATTTTTAGGTACAGCACATGCTCAAAGTCAAGTTAATGTGGATGGTACGTGGCATTTGGGAGAAGGTCTCAAAAATGGGGATTATTTTGAATATACTTTGTGTGAGATTGATCTTAATGCATGCTCACCAATTACATTAAAAATTTGGATTAAAGGTGAAACAACAAATGTCAGTGAAACATTATGGGATGCGCAAATTCTAGTTATTGATGGTGAGAAAACCATCAAAGGATCATGGGGATTAGGAAAAACAGTTCCAACTCCAATTCTTTTTGATGATGATTTATCAGACTATGCAACTGCATTCAAGTCATCAATTGCATGGATATCAGCATTTGCTACAGGAAATGAAAATGATAGAATTCATGGACCACAGGAGTTTAGTGCAACATCATGGGGTTCATTGGGTCCAGTTGGTGGTGGATTAGAATCACATCTTACACCAAGTAGAGTAGAATCAATTACTTTACCACACAAAACAACAGAGTCGATAATTGTTGGATGGTACAATGATAATGATAATGAAATATGGTTAGTGGATGATTTTCCATTTCCAGTAAAGGCATTGACGTATGCTGGAATTAATTCAGACAGTGTACCTGTAATGTTTGAGTTTAATCTAACACAGTACAAAGAAAATGTAACTACAGATCCATTTAGTGATGTAATAGAAACAGTTCAAAAATCAGATTTACTACAATGTGATAAGAAATTTCTTGATTACACTAGTGATAGAGTATCTACAAACACATACTCTATGATGATTCAATACAACTATTCCCCTCAAGTACCAATTGAAGGATGTGACATTGATTGGAAGATTAATTTTTACAATAAATACAATGACATGGAAATTCTAGACCAAGTTAATTATGATATTTGGATAGTAGATGAGGGTAACAACAAACTATATTCGTATGCTGAGAGTATTGGAAAAAATAATCTGTACATTGATTTTGGACAAGTTGAGCACCAATTACCAATAGAGCAAAAAGCAGGTCTAGTTAGATATGCAATATTTGTTTATGGATTAGGACCAGAAGACAATGTAGATAGTGAATTGGGAGGATATGCCATAGTTGAAGTTGAAGTAGAAAAAAATCAATTACTAAAAAATACAACACCTTCTCCAAAAATTCCTGCATGGATTAAAAACAATGCAGGATGGTGGGCAGATGGTTCAATTGATGATGATGCGTTCATTCAAGGAATTGGGTTTTTAGTTAAAGAAGGAACCATATCTGTTGAATCAACATCACAAAAAAATGGAGAATCTAAAGTACCAGAGTGGGTTAAAAACAATGCAGGATGGTGGGCAGATGGTTCAATTGATGATGATGCGTTCATTCAAGGAATTGGGTTTTTAGTTAAAGAAGGAATTATTCCAGTATAATACAAATAAAATTAATTTTTCCTAGTGGCACATGCACATTCTACATACACAACTCTAAACTCACCATTGCTTTTGATGTTATGAGACATTGGTCGTCTACATTGTTGGCATTCAGTAAATCCATGATATTCATCAACTGGAACTATTTCATGGTCCCATGATTTTTTATCTTCGTTCCAAAAGACTGATTTTAACTCAGTGGGATTTTCCATGAAATGAATTACAGATTTTCAAACTTAAAAGTATAGAATTTAAAATAATAAAATTCCAAACATTTGGGCAATAATTGCTGCAGCCACAATAATTACTAGTTTTATTCCAAGCTTCACAATATTGTATAGAATAATTGTAAATTAAAAGATACTATGATAGAGAAACACCACATGCAGAGCATACTTTGACCCTACAATAATCAACACCGCATTTTGGGCATGATTTTATCTCATCGATTGGAAATGTCATGATATGTATTACAAAATTTGCATTTAAGCTTTAAAATGAATTCTCAAAGACTACTTCATCTAGGGATAATTGACCGCCACGAGGAGCAGCGTCTTCAGCTCTTTTTCCAACTACAACCATCATAGAGATAACATGATCATCAGGCAAATTGATTATTTCTGCTAATTGATCATACTCAAATCCCATCATAGGACAAGAGTCTAATCCCATAGATCTTGCTGCAAGCATTATAGTTTGAGCTGCAAATCCACAAGAGCGAAATACTTCATCTCTTTGGTTCTGAGGGTTATCGGTGTATTTTTTTGCCAAATTAGTTTTGACTAGTTCTTGTTTTTCTGGAGTATTGTTTCTCCAATAGCGTTTAGGGTCTTGATTCCAAGCATTTGTGTTTCCACATAAAATAATAATCAAAGAACCGTCTTTTGGTTGAGCTTGTCCACGAGCTGCCACAGAAATTTTTTCTTTAATGTCCTGGTCAGTAACTGTAACAAAGCGCCAATTTTGTTGATTGTAACTAGTTGGAGATAGTATGGTTAATTCCATTAGAGACTTTACCTCATCTGCACTCATCTTGTGAGTACTATCAAATTTCTTGATTGCACGACGAGTTTTGATTGCCTCAAATGTATCCATAGAATTGAAAATTAATTTAGATAAAATAAATGAAACGAAAAGGAACAATAGAGCTTAAGATCAGTTCCCCCTTGTGAGGCTTCCCTGATGACAGCTCTTCGCTTAAGATCAGAAACAAGAGTTTTCTGATGACAGCGTTTTGTCTTAAAGCCTGATGCTTTGAGCAGTTCAGACGACAGACTGTCCTTTTCTTAATTATAGTTAGGTGATTTTGATATTTAAAAAATGCTAATGATTACTACTAGTGATACTATGGTTATAGAATAACCCAGATAGTGTATTTATTAGGATAAACTAGATTTCAAAACATCTTGAAGATTGCAGTAATGGGAATGGGAGTAGCAGGGTCTTATCTTATGGCCAGACTGAAAAATTCAAACCATGATGTTACTGGATATGAAAGAAATACTGAAGAAAGACATGACTCTATTTGTGCATGGGGTACAATAAAACCAGTACTAACTGAATTTTGTAAAAAAGTGGATAGAGATTTTAATGATTTTCTAATTCATGATGGAAAAAATATGCATGTCAAAATGAACAATGATATCAAATTTGATATCGGTTTGCATGGAATGTGCACATATGACAAACTAGCACTAATCAAAGATTTCATAAAAGATTCAAAAATTATCTACGGAGAAGCACCAAAGCTTGAAGAGTTAGAAAAAGAATACGACCTAATTGTTGATTGTACAGGATTTGGAAGATCATATTTGCCAAAGATGGAAGAGGATTTCTTTTTGCCAACATACGAATACAAAGTAGAATATGAAGATGGAGTTCCATATGATGACTTTTACATTGAACCATTTCCTGGAATGTCAGGATATTTCTGGTATTTCCCACTAGGGGAAAAATGGGCCCACATTGGAGCAGGGGATTACAACAAAAATCACATCAAGGCAACTGATGAATTCTTAAAAAAACATGGAGGCAAAGTTCTCAAGACTAAAGGACGTCCAATTAGATTAGCAACTCCTGATAGATGCAAGCCATACTATTCAGGAAAAGTAGTTGGAGTTGGAGAATCAATTGGAACAGTTTATGCATTGCTTGGAGAGGGAATTATTCCATCAATGCAGTGTGTAGATATTTTCGTTGAAAATATGGAAGATATGCAAGCATATGAAAAAGCAATTGAGAAACACTACAAAGTATATGCCAAAGTCTTTAATTTTGTTCGAGCAAAAATTCACAAGGATTTTAGTTTCATCAAGGCATTGCCTGACTTTTTGGCAATCTTTTTCTATATGAAAAAGAATCAAGCAAGATTTGGAATGGATATCAAAATTTCAGACTTGCTCAAAGTTGCCAAAGCCTAAAATTCATTACCGCATATGCTACAGTGACATTTCCCATCAGACTGAGTCTGATGTCTGCATTTTTGACACCAATTACTAGACATGATTCAAAATCTAGAATTTTTCATTTACAAAGAAGTGTCAAAGTAATTTGATGAGTTAGATCTAACTACAGTGATCATTTTCTTTGACAGGATTAGAGGTTCTTTGTAAATGAGAATCCAGATTGCTCAAATCCCAAATGTTTATAGAATTTATGGGACTCGGTTCTTAAATTTCCAGATTCGAGTCGGATTCTGTGACAATTATTCTCTTTTGCAACAGAGATGCAAAAATTGATTAATTTTTTTCCTATTCCTTTATTATGATATTTTTCATAAACAATCAATTCTGGAACATACATCTCCAAAGTATTACGGTTAAGTCGAGATAAAAACATCATACTAATCATTCCTATAACTTTCACATCATCTAAAATTGCAACTAGAATTTTTTTGTCATTTTCTGCCAAGTAACTTTTCACTAATTTTCTAAATATTTCAACATCAGAATCTTTTTGTGCTTTTGGACGTCCAAGTTCATATAACAATCCAAGGATTATTGGAATATCTTTATCAGTTGCTTCTCTAATTACTATATTTTCCATAATTGTATTATACAATCATGACTTAAGAAAAGATCTTTTTCTAACTAAAACTAACAGAGCTGAATCCTTCTCTGTTTGTTCTATTTGATGCCATGTTGTAATCATAAATCATTTTAGAATACTCTTTGAGTTCTTCTTTCATTTGGTCTAGGTTATCTGCCAAATAAAATCCAGGGCAATCTCCTGTGAATTGATATGTGGCATGAACACGTGCTATTCCTTTCTCGTTTTCAAGCCAAGTAGAAAAGGGATACAAATAGCACACTCCAGGTCTGTCTGGATGCATAGAACATGCTCCCTCATCATCTAAGAATCTACAAGAGATGTGAGTGCCATCTTCAGATTCTGTTTCATCTTTTTTTCTTTTGAGATTAATTGTAGTCATTGTAGTCATCTGACCAGAAGGACCAGGTTCCCGATATGTTGCAGTCAAAGTTTCATTTTTTACAAAATCTGTTACTTTTTGATATTTGAGACCTTTTCCAATTGTGATTAAATCATCAGAAGTTAATGGTAAACGACCTTGTCTATCACAGCAATTGTGACAGTCAGGCCAAAAGCATTTCCATAAAATGTATTTTTTCTGTTCAGCAAGATATGGAATATGAAATACCGTGTCTTTGACTTTAATTGGATAATCAGATACTGCAGTAATTTTCCCTAGCATAAAATCACGAATAATTGGGTCAACATCCCAATCTTTTTGCAACAAGGCAAGTGACTCTTCAATCTCTTTCTGAGACAATAAGTTATAACATGATTTACAGATGTTATTAATGTTGAGTGAAAAAGGAAAGTATGCCTCAGCTACTGAAAATAGAAGATTTGTATGGGCAGAAATTATCTGGCCTTTAATTTTAGAAATTAATGATGTTGTATTTACACTAAGACAATTTCAAAACAAACGTGATCAAATTTGTCAACAAAAAAACATCTCAATAAATATTCCATCAAGAGGACTAGCATCACTGCAACAAAAAGGAATCATTCTCAAAGAAAAAGAGTTGTATTCAATTCATTACAAACTAATTCCATACATGAGGGTAAAAGCTGATTGCGATTATGCAACTGTCATTCATGAAGTCAGACAAAAATAATTACAACAAATGATTATATTCTAAAACATTAGATTTTTTGCAGGTAGCCCGATAGTCTAGTGGTCAAGGATTCTGCCCTCTGGATCTCAAAAAGTGGATATAGGCGGAGACGGCAGTTCGAATCTGCCTCGGGCTACTGTAGTTTTTAAAAATAATTTTACTAGTACTATCTTGATGCCTGTGCGATTCTTTCTAACTCATTTTTCTTCTTTACAGAAGGAGCAGCAGGATCATTGTTTGCTGCAAGCATCAATTGTTCTGCCATGTGTTCTTCAATTGGTTTTGGATTTGAGAATGTTGCCTCTTTGATTGCATCAGAGATAAATTTCAAAGCCAAGTCGACTCTTCTGATTGGTGCAACATCAACTGAGACGTGATAAACGGTACCACCATAAACAATTCTAGTTGTATCCTCGTTAGGTGCAGAATATTCTACTGCTCTAACTAGAACTTCAACTGGGTTTTGTCCGGTTTTTAATGCAATAATATCAAATGCTGTTTTTACTGTATTGAGAACTTTGGTTTTCTTTCCAGTCATTCTACCAGTGTTTTTTGCATATTTTTTACCAAAGTGCATTGTCTTGTTGATTAATCTCTCAACAATATTGACATCTGCTTTGTTGAATCGTTTTAGTGCTGAACGACCATAAGT
>CAYTNP010000036.1:0-2321 GCA_964439165.1 uncultured Nitrosopumilaceae archaeon
TTCTTCACATGTATTATCAATACTTTAGTGGAAGATACAAAATTAGAAATGAAGTTTTATGGATGACTGGTGTCATTTTAGGTGTAGTTACAATTCTTGAAGCCTTTACTGGATATGATGTTATATTTTCTGAAAGAGCAGAACTTGCAATTAGTATTGCAGCATCACTAACTACTTCAATTCCAGTGGTAGGGCCGACAATTCGTGATGCGGCGTTAGGTAGTGGATTTTCAGACTTTGTATTGAGATTCTATGCTCAACACGTATTCTTACTACCTATTGTAATGCTTGGATTAATGGCTGTTCACTTCCCACGATTTTTGGTATTTGATGTACCGATGGTTATGGCAATTGGTGGTGCTATTTTGATTACCGGAGGTGTTTTCCCAATTGATATGGGATTCAAGTTTGAACCCACTGTACCTCCTGGAGTAACTGTTCCTGAATGGTACCTTACAGGAATCTATGCTTTCATGAGAACACAATATGACAAGTTTGTTACTGGATTACTGTGGCCTTTGTTGTTTATCATATCTATAGTGTTAATTCCATTTATTGACAGATACAAGAAATTCTCATGGAGAGATAGACCAATAATTACTGCATTTGGAATTACTAGTCTTGCTCAGATTATGGTTACAACCTATTGGGGATTCTATATTTCACCAGACATTTCTATACCGTTAGTAGAGCGTTTGGTAATTGATCCAGTATTCTTCTATTCTACAATGATATTGATGGTTCCATTAGGATTTGGATTTACATACATGATGATTAAACTTGCAAATGAAGCAGAACGAAAATCAAAACTTGCAAAAGATACTGGTCCACAAAAAGTAGCAACTGTTAATCTTTCTGAAAAATGGATTAACTGGGTATTGATTGCATTATTAGCATTCCAAGTATTCTTAAACATTGCAGCATACAATGCAGCATTAACTGGAATGAAGAATATTTCACTATTCTTTATTGGAATTATTTTGCTTGTGTTTGCAGCATTCTTCCATGTTTACAGATATGGCATGAGTCAGGAGAAAAATGCTCCGCCTCCAGCACCTGTTCCAGTTCAAGAAGAAAAACCAAAATTAGATGAAGTCAAAGAGGAGGCAAAGAATTGAGTTCTCCTACTTCTAGCCATGCATATGGAATTGGTGTTATTGCAATGATTGTTGCACTATCAGCTTCTGTTGTATTTTATACCTCATTTTATCTTCCAGAATCTATGGCAAAACCATCTGTTGCTGATCACATTTTACATCCAGAAGAAGAATTTTTTGTGATTGAAATAATTCCAGGTGCAGTAATTGAAGGAAATGAAAATTATGTTCCAAATAATCCGACTGTCCTACTGACGTTTACAAATAATGTACAATGGATAAATAATGATGATACTGCGCATACAGTTACACCTGATCACCGTCATGCAGATGGTTATAGTGGAGACTTTGGTTCTACTGGGGTTTTAAAACCTGGTGATACATACGAATTCTTATTCACCGAACCACAAGAAGTACATTATCACTGTCAACCACATCCATGGATGACTGGTTCTGTTGTAGTTGAGAAGAGTAGATTCTAGATAGAATATTTTGCAAATATTATTTGACTTTCAATTTCTTTGTGTTGTTCAATAATTGATGCTCTAAATTTTACTTCATGTTCTTGATTTGGTTCAAAATTAATTTGTGCAGTAAACTCAGCTTTATTTTCAGGCATTACATCTTTGTTGATAAATAATCTTGAGACATTTTGAGAAATTTTTTTTTCATTATATGATTTGTAAATAATATGCTCATTTGAATCAAAAATTTGTGTATTAATTACGACTCCATCATATCTTCCAGGATATGATACAGAAATCGTTCCTTTAATTTCTGAATTTGGGTGGATTTCTAATGAATTTAATTCAAATTCTATATCTTTCATAAAAACTGTCTCTATAGTTGAAAATAAATAATTTTGTTAAACGCGCCCAAAGGGCTTCGATCCCTTGACCATCGGATTAGAAGTCCGACACTCTATCCATGCTGAGCTATGGGCGCAATAACCTAGCAATTAATTACCATTTTAAGGGTTTACAGCCACTTTTTTTGGTAATTTTCTCTTTCCATTTTGAACAAAAATTGCTGTGAATATCCAGCATATGGTCCAAAATGATTCACAATTTTTTCATGTAAAATCCCATATTGTTTTTCTGTAATTGTCTTAGTCTTTATTTCAAATTTATTTGAATAATATTTTCCTAAAATTCTAACTATCCATCTATCTAATGGAACTGCTTGTAATTTATTTAATGAAAATAATAATACACAATCTGCTAC
>CAYTNP010000036.1:2421-5897 GCA_964439165.1 uncultured Nitrosopumilaceae archaeon
TTGGGATTTCCTTTGATTTTTTTGATCATGTCAAATAATTCATTTCTATCTGCATGACCTGAAAACTCAAATTGCTTGACTTCTGCTTCTACATTCAAATCCTTTCCTCTAGTTGAAACTTTACCTGTATCTAACAATTTCTTACCTGGTGTACCTTCACCTTGATAAGATACCAGAGCAATTCCATTTTTCTTATCAAAAGATAATTGTTGTAAATAATAAACTGCATTTCCACCAACTAACATTCCTGCTGGTGAAATAACTACACATGGCTCTTCCATTGCACGTTTTCTGTCTGAATGTTCTGTTATTGCAGTTGAACTTTTAATTGCATCAGAAAATATTTTTGGGTCTCTAAGATATCCTGGATGTTTAAACATTATCTCATTAACCTTTAGTGCCATTCCATCCATAATGATTCTATGTTTGAAATTTGCACTTCTTAAAATACAAGCCATCTCTTGAGAACGCTCAACTGAAAATGATGGGATGAATAAAATTCCTTTTCTGTCCATCACCTCATTTGCAAATTCAATTAATTGTGTTTCAGATTCTTTTCTTGGTTTTTGTTCAGTTTTAGCATATGTACTTTCAGTGATTAACAAATCAATTTCACCAATATCTGTGTCCATTTCACGTAACATTCTAGAACCGTTTGTTTTGATATCTCCTGTATAGAACAATTTCTTTTTTTCTGATTCTACTAGTACTGTACTTCCGCCTATTACATGCCCTGACTCTCTAAATTCAAAAGTTGCATTTCCTTTGGTGACTTTTTGTTTAAATCCAATTTCTTTTGCATTTTTCATCATATTGTTTAATTCAGGTAATCCAAACGGATGAGAATTTTTTTCAATCTTTAACATATCCTCAATTAATAATTTTGATAAATCAAATGTTGGAGGTGTGGCATATACATCTGTATTTCCACTTACAAAAAGTGATGGAACATTTCCCGAGTGATCCAAATGAGCATGAGTGATTATTACTGCATCCAAATCTTTTGGTTTTACATGTAGTGGATATCCAGGTGGTGTACCTCTTCTTCCAAATAGTACACCATAATCAAGTAGAATATTAGTTCCATTACAGTTTACTAAAAATCCTGATCTGCCTACTTCATTGGCAGCTCCTAAAACTTTTACTTCCAAGAATTAAAATGAATTTTTATCGACGTTAAAACCTTCTTAGATTAGTCCCGATCATTATGCCTACCATATAATCTACAAAAGCTTTAATTAGTGTAAGCTAAGATTTGTTTCTCATGGGAAGAACCTATGATCAGTGGATAGCTGAACAAGACCAAGCTGTCGTAGCAAAAACTCGTGCCGGTGATGAAGGAAACAAAGTACTTCTAAACCAGATCAATTGGATTTGGGTTAACAATCTTATGAATAAGAAAGCAGACCTTAATCCATCATCCGCAGAATTACTCGATTGGGTAACCTCTGGTCAAATTGATGCAATGAGAAAATAGACGTGCACATCACGTTATCTTTTTGTTTTTTAAATTTTCAAAGTGGATTTTATCCACACATTTTTCCTCGATCAATTTCATAACAGGGTTATGAATTCCAATCATGGTTTAAATAGTAACCAAGCAGTATTATTTTTGTAATGCCAATAGCAATACTTCCAGACATTGATGAACAAAGATGTATCGGATGTGCACTATGTGTAGAAATCTGTACAACTCTTGGTCCTGATGTCCTTAGAGTAAAACCTGTTGAAGGCTGGAAGAGAGGTAAAGCATTTGTTTTCTACCCAGAAAGATGTATTTCTGATGGTGCATGCATCGGTGTATGCCCAACAAAATCAATCTTTTGGATGAGACCAATGAATTACACTGCTGGACAACCAGTACCTCTTCACAAAAACGGTATCTTCATCAACGGTTGGGCAGAAGACGCAGCACTATAAGCTGAATCTTTTCGCACACAATCTTTTTTCTTATTTTTAATTAAACAAAAGATTTTTTCTTGATTTTTTTTGGTAGAGTTTTAACAAAGTGTTTTAGAAATTCATCTTTCTTATCAAAATGAATTTCTGTAAAATCATTATTTGCAAAGAAATCATTCCATGTTTTCTCAAATACTGGGAATTCTTTTGGCTCAAATTCTAATCTAGATGTTTCATGATGGGCTGCTGGGAAAACATCTGAAATTTCAATTGGAATCAACCCTAATTGCGGGTTGTACTGACATACTTGAAATAAATCAAAATCTTTGATTTTTTTCTTTATTGCTAAATATTGGTAAGACAAGTAACCTGGTTTTGTACCTGCTTCCTTTACAATTATGAGTCGTTTTTTCTTTGTTTTGAATTCCCTTACTATTTTATGAAATGATTGTACTTCTGGACGATATTGATCTTCTTTATCAAACAAGAAAATTGCTTTTTCTTTGAATTTTGGAGTACCTAGTCCAAGAAACTCATAGTTTTCTCTCATAACATCAATCATTTCAAATAATTTTGGATGTGCTCTTGCTTTTTTAATTACATATTCCCATAATCTTCCTTCGTGAATTGCTTGTTTTACTTTGTCAACTTCAAGCTTGATTGCATATAGATTATGAATTGCTAATTGATTTATTTTCTCAGTTTCTTCTAAATGACGGAATTCATCTGGAGTGTATTTTGAGCATATTTCACAGTTACATGGGAATATTGTAATTTCTGATAAATTCCGTGTACCATCATCTGTGATATATCTAAGTTTTTTTGCATACAACATGTAAGATGCAGAATCAAATGTATCGCAACCTAATGCAACTGCAAATGGAATTGTTAGAGGATGGCCTGCCCCAAAAAGATGTAATGGAATAGAATGTGGCATTTGTTTTTTTGCAGCAACTATCATCTGTGCTAATAATCTGTATTCATATGACTCCATAAATTCAACAGGACTTCCTAAAGCAAGCATTTGAAAACCAATTTTTACTAAACTCTTTGTTGATTTTGCAACAAGATCAAAATGTTCTCCTCCTTGAATTGGACCAATCCAAATTTGACCATTATCTTCACTATTCTCTAGTGTCTCTTTTGAAACTTTGAGAGTATGTTTAACATATGCTTCTGCTTTTTTTATTGGCATTCCAAATCCTGTTGGTTTATCCAGCGGAATTGCAAAATCAGTTAAAATCCCTGTTTCAAAACCTGCCATTTCTGGTGGTAGCACATCTACATCACCATATTCTAAAACCTGATATCCACCAGAATCTGTCATGATTGAACCATCAAAATCAATAATTTTGTGGATTCCTTTTTCAATTGCTTCATCTCCATAACTATTTCTAGAAATGTATGCATTTGTAATTACTAAATCAAATCCAATTGATTTAATTTTTTTTGATGGGATTGTTTGTTTTACTGGATGAATTACTGGAACATATGCTGGAGTCTCTACTTTTCCATGATTAGTATACAGAGTTCCAATTCTTCCTGCTAGATCCGTTTTAGAAATTTCAAACAATACT
>CAYTNP010000036.1:5997-10241 GCA_964439165.1 uncultured Nitrosopumilaceae archaeon
TTGCATTAATTGATTTCTGCAATACTAATAAGTAGAAATGAATTTTTGATAATATTGCAAATCGGTCTACTTGGTAAAGCAAATGTTGGAAAATCTACCTTTTTTTCAGCTGCTACTGAAACTCCTGTACCGTCAGGTAATTTCCCATTTACAACAATTGAACCAAATATCGGTGTGGCATTTGTTACTTCTGATTGTGCATGTAAGCATTTTGAGATCAAACATGACAATGAACTATGTGTAAATGGTACACGATTTATTCCCATTAAATTAATTGATGTTGCAGGATTAGTTCCTGGTGCACATGAAGGAAAAGGATTGGGAAATCAATTTTTAGATGATGCAAGACAAGCTGAAGTTTTAATTCATGTTGTAGATATTGCAGGAACTACTGATATTCAAGGTCAACCTGTACCAGCAGGAACTCATGATCCACTTGAAGATGTTGCATTTGTTCAAGATGAATTTGATCAATGGTTTTCAGATATTCTAAAAAGAGAATGGGATAAGATTACTCGTGAAATAGATCAAAAAAGAGCAAAATTGACAGATGGAATTGCAAAAAGATTTTCTGGATTAGGAATTAAAGATTTTCAAGTTCAAGATGTATTGCAAAAAATGGGTTTGATTTCTGTAAATCCTAAGGAATGGAAAGATTCTGATATTCTATCTTTTGCAAAAGAATTAAGGAAAAATACAAAGCCAATGATAATAGCTGCTAACAAAGCAGATCTATGTCAGGATTTGGATGTAATTAAAAAAATCACTGATGATGTTATTCCTTGTAGCGCTGAAACAGAATTACTTTTGCGAAAAGCATCAAAGGCAGGAATTGTAAATTATTCTCCTGGAGATGAGGGTTTTACAATTACAGAAGGAATAGAAATACCTCCTCCGCAACAAAAGGCATTAGATTTGGTTAAATCTGTATTTTCAAAAATTCCTTCAACTGGAATTCAAAAAATTTTAAACACTGCTGTGTTTGATTCACTAAATTTTATTGTTGTATATCCTGTTGAAGATGAAACAAAATTAATCAATAAAGATGGGGTAATTTTTCCTGATACAAAATTACTTCCTCAGGATTCTACTGCAAAAGATTTGGCAGGTTTGATTCATGCTGATATTGCAAAAGGATTCTTACATGCAATTGATTGTAAGACTAAACAACGAATTAGTGGTGATCAAAAACTCAAAAATGGCGATGTGATAAAAATCGTATCTACGCTAAGTAGGGGTTAGACATGTTAGGTTTGGGAATTGAAAGCACAGCACACACATTTTCTTGTGCTGTTATTGAAAAAAAAGGAAAAAAAGGAAAAATTCTTTCTGATGTAAGAAAAATTTATCGCCCTGAAGACGGTGAGGGTATTCATCCTAGAGAAGCATCTCGTCATCACATTGAGCAAAGCTCTTCAGTACTATCTGAATGTCTTAGTGATGCAAAAATTTCAATCAAAGATCTTGATATAATCTCATATGCAGCTGGACCTGGTTTAGGTCCCTGTTTGCGTGTTGGTGCAGTTGTTGCAAGATCATTGGCATCATTTTACAAAATTCCTATCTATCCTGTAAATCACGCAATTGGACATATTGAATTAGGAAAATTACTAACTGGCGCATCAAATCCTCTGGTACTTTTAGTTTCAGGAGGTCATACAATGCTTTTGGCATTTCTCAATAAACAATGGAGAGTATTTGGTGAAACTTTGGATATTACATTAGGTCAATTACTGGATCAATTTGGAAGATCTATTGGATTTGCTTCCCCTTGTGGAAAAAATATTGAAGAACTTGCATCACAATCTTCAAACTATGTGACTCTTCCATATTCTGTTAAAGGTAATGATGTTTCTTTTTCAGGTTTATTATCTGCAACAAAATCTGTGGCAAATAAAAGTAAAATTGATGCATGTTATTCATTACAAGAAACTGCTTTTGCAATGATTGCAGAATCAGTTGAACGTGCATTGTCTTTTACAAATAAAAAAGAACTTATGATAGTTGGGGGTGTTGCTGCAAACAAAAGATTATCTGAAATGCTTAAAGACGTATGTAAAAGACATGGATGCAAATTTTTTGTTGTGCCATTACAATATGCAGGTGACTGTGGTAGTCAAATTTGTTGGACAGGAATTTTAGAATCTAAAGTAAAAAAAGGTGTTTCATTACAAGATACATTTGTTACTCAATCTTGGCGATTAGATTCTGTTAAAATTGATTATTAATTTTTAGAGTTCACTAATTGATTTTTCAATAGTTTTAAGCCAATTTTTTGTGTTAAAAACACCAAATTTGAAAGTCTTTTCACCTTCATCTGTTTTTGCAGTAAAACAAATCTTTTTCATTAATAACCCCTCTTTCCATGTTTTTACAACATCCTCTAATGGAACATCCAATATTGTATCTCCCATATGTTTTGAAAAATCCATTATTCTTGCACGCGTTTTATCAAATGCCAATCGCTTATTTGTTAATGTTAAAATTCCTACACCTAGATTATCTTCACTACAATCCTCTTGTTTTATTCGACGTTCATCTTTTTCCATGATTAATTTTTATTTAATTCCTTTAGATATAATGGTAATGAAATTATTAAAAAAAGGTGCAGAGGCTGATATTTATCAAACCACCTGGCAAAATTCTAAAGCAATCCTTAAGATAAGAAAAACAAAAAATTATCGTAATTCCATTCTTGATTCAAAAATACGTAAACAAAGAACAATTAAAGAATCTCAAATCATTTTTCAGGTCAAATCTTTTGGAATTCCTACCCCACTTGTTTATTTTGTAAATTTAGAAAAATCCTCAATACTGATGCAAGAAATTCCTGGTAAACCTGTTCATGATTTATCTGATTCAAAAATTATTTTCTTGTGCAAGGAAATTGGAAAATTAGTTGGAATGTTGCATAAAAATAGAATAATGCATGGTGATTTGACAACATCGAATTTCATCTTTTTTAAAAATGAAATTTTTGTTATTGATTTTGGATTATCTCAAAACACAATAAAACCTGAAGATCATGCAGTAGATTTACGATTAATTAAAGAAATTCTAAACAGTGCACATGCAAATATTATGACATCTTCTTGGAAAAACTTCCTTTCAGGCTACAAAACCATTGTTGGTGATGAAAAATATGTTAAAATCACAAAACTAGTTTCAGAAATCGAGAGTCGTGGTAGATATGCACAAGTCGTTTGATCTATTTTTTGTTTCATCAAATAATCACAAGTATCAAGAAGCAAAAAAAATTCTTGATTCATTTGGAATAAAACTTGGATTTTTCAAATCAAATTTAGAGGAAATTCAGTCAAATTCTATTAAAGAAATTTCTTCTAAAAAAGCAATTGATGCATTTTCAAAATATAAAAAACCATTAATCATTGAAGACGCAGGTCTATTCATTGATTCACTTGATGGTTTTCCAGGACCCTATTCATCATATGTTTTCAAAACTATTGGAAATAAAGGAATTTTAAATTTATTAAAACAAAAAAGAAAAGCAAAATTTGTTTCTGTTGTTACTTATTGTGACAAAAATATTCTAAAAACATTTGATTCAAAACTATTTGGTTCTATTTCAAAATTTTCTAAAGGAAAAGGTTGGGGATATGATCCAATTTTTATTCCAAAAAATTACACAAAAACATTTGCTGAATTAAATAATAAAAATGAATTATCTCATAGATACAAAGCATTGAAAAAATTTTCTAATTGGTATTTGCATAGGTAGGAATAAAACGATCAATAAATCTTTCGTTATTTTGTAATATAGAGATTCTTGAGACAATACTCTCATCCATCACTGAAAATATTTTACTTTGCTTTGCTATCTGTTCACTAAAGTTTTTTATTTCATCCATTTCTAGCATGTTGTCATGTTCTAATCTATTAGTTGAACGTCCAATATGCATGTATGATTTTATTTCAATAAAATGTGGACTAGCTTTTCTAAACATTTCTGCAAATACTGGAATTGATTCTTTCTGGTCATTATAATCTCTAATCAAAGTAATTCTTAGGACTGTTCGTGTATCCAAGTCTTTTAACATGTTTAATGTTTTATTCCATCTTTCCCATGAATCATCATATCTTGGTTTGTTTATTCTCATAAATGATTCATAGTCTGCTGCATTAGTTGAGAGATACAATTGAGTTGGCAATGCATCTTCATCTTGTAATTTTTGAATCATATCTGGTTCTTGTCCATTTGTTACAAGAAAAATTGATTTTGTTGC
>CAYTNP010000037.1:0-5036 GCA_964439165.1 uncultured Nitrosopumilaceae archaeon
TAATCAACTGAAGTGTTGATGTTTCTTGCTTTAAGATGAAAGTCATATTCGACTGTTAAATCAGAAATTCTTGCTTGAGAGCCACTATCAGCAATATTTCTGTTCAAAGCACCAATCAAATCCTGTACACCAGGATTTGAAGAATCAGCGATTCCCTGGACAGTCCATTCATGTCCACGTAATGTATCAAATAGATTTCCACCATTTGGATATTCAATGAAAACTGTTTTTTGATATTTTAATTCAAAAGGAGACTCGTCAGAATTTGGGTTAATTCTTGCATCTAGTTGTGCTGCCCATGCAGGAACACTAGTACCAACTACAATGAGTCCTGCCATCAAAACTGTCAAAATCAGAGATCTAGACACGAATAAAATTTCTAAAAAGCAGTAATAAACTTATCCTAATTTTTCATCAAAGTCATATTTTGAAAAAGTAATAAGGAGTAATGTATGTGGACTTTGTAGTTTTAGAGGAAAATGATATGATTACAGTTTTAGCAGGAGGAACAGGTTCAGTCAAACTAGTCAGAGGTTTTGTATCTCAAGAATCCAAAGTAAACGTTGTAAGCAATGTTGGAGACAATTATTGGCTTTATGGACTGTATGTATGTCCAGATATTGATACTATTGTGTATGGATTAGCAGATCTATTAGATACTGAAAAAGGATGGGGTATCAAAAAAGACACATTCAACTTTTTACGTCAAATGGAAGTTTTTGGAGAAGAGACATGGTTTAGAGTAGGTGATAGAGATGCTGCTACACATTTGATAAGAACTAACATGTTAAAGAATGGAAAAAATCTCAGTGACATTACAAAATGGATGTGTGAGAAATTTGCAGTTAGTGCAAATGTCATTCCAGTTACAGATAACACTATTGAAACAAGAATTACCACAAACAAAGGAGAATTACATCTTCAAGAGTATTGGGTAAAACATAGAGGAATGGATCCTGTTGAAGGAATTCAATATATTGGAGCAGACAAAGCTCGTCCAAATCCTGAAGCAATAAATGCAATTCATGATGCAGACATGGTAATTTTAGCACCAGGAAACCCATTAACATCAATTGGACCTATGCTTCAGATTAAAGGGATTAGAAAAGAATTATCTAAAATTAAAAGAAAAGTAGTAGCCATCAGTCCATTAATTGGAGATAAATCAATTAGCGGTCCTGCTGCAAAATACATGCAAGCCGCAGGAATTGAATCAAATGCATATGGTTTAGCAAAAATGTATTCTGATGTTTGCTCAAACATTATCATAGATACTAAAGATAAAGCACTTACAAAGAAGATTCAAAGTTTAGATATGAAAGTATTTGAAACAAAGATTACCATGAAAAACAAACTTGCAGAAGACGCTTTAGCAAATTTCATTTTAAAACAAGTTCACTTGTAATTTGAAAATAGCTGCAATTATCCCTGTAAAGACATTCTCAAATGCTAAAACACGTTTAGAATTATCTCCGCACAAAGTAGAAGAATTATGCAAAATTATGTTAGAAGAGATTTTACATACATTATCTATTTCACCACGAATTGATAAAATAATCATAGTAACAAAAGAACAAAAAGCAATAGAAATTGGAAAAAAATTCAACGTCACTACAATAATAGATGATAAAGAAGAAAGTGTCAACAGTGCAGTAGCACTTGCAGACAAGTATCTTTTAGAAAATAAATTTGATGCATCAATTGTATTCCCCCAAGACATCCCATACATCAAAACTCAAGATATTGATTTTATGCTAAACTACATTGCTCCTCCAAATTTTGCAATAATAATTCCATCTAGAAGATTTGATGGAACAAATGCACTAGTTAGAATGCCAATTGATTTGATGGAGACACATTATGATGAAGACAGTTACAAAATACACATGAATACTGCAAAAAAACACACACTAAATGTTGCAATGGTATTTGTAAAAAGAATCATGTGGGATGTAGATAACAAAGAAGACCTTGAATTCTTACTGGAACAAGACGAAAAACCAAAAATTGCAGAAAAAATTAAAGAAATCCTAGAAAATTAATAAAAAATTTACAAAAAACTGTTTTTCAGGCATGAAATCATCAACAGACTTATATCTGATGATTCAGAAAATGTTAAATATTATCATAAAAGGTTTGTGGAGAAATGGTTAAAACAGTGAATCCAAAGGACAGATGTCCTAGATGTGCACAAGGTACAGTTGTAACAGATGCAAATACAGGAGAAAATTTTTGCTCAAAATGTGGATTTGTGATTACTGACAAAGTATCAGAGTCAGGACCTGAATGGAGATCATTTTCAAATGAAGGTGAAAACAAAAGTCGTGCAGGGGTTCCAACATCACTTGCCATGCACGATATGGGTTTGGCTACTGTCATTAATCCTCAAAACAGAGATGCAACGGGGAAGCCATTATCAGCATCAATGAAAAGTACCATTGAAAGATTACGAACTTGGGATAGTAGAAGTCAAGTTCATGAACCAGTTGATAGAAATTTCAGACAGGCATTTAGTGAACTAGACAGATTAAAGGATAAACTTGCAGTAGGGGATGCAGTAATTGAAAAAGCAGCTTATATTTACAGAAAAGCATTAGAAAAAGGACTAGTCAGAGGTCGTTCTATTTCAGCATTAATTGCATCAGCATTGTATGCAGCATGCAGAGACACAGAAACTCCAAGAACACTAAAAGATATTGGACAAGCAAGTAATATCAAACGAAAAGATATTGCAAGATGTTATCGTTTGTTATTAAGAGAATTAAACTTGAGAATGCCAGTTGTAGATCCTGTAAAATGTATTGCAAGAATTGCAAGCAAGGCATCATTATCAGAGAAAACAAAAAGAAAAGCAACTAAAATTTTACAAACAGCAGAAGAAAAGAAAATTTCTGCAGGTAAAGACCCAATGGGATTAGCTGCTGCTGCACTTTATGTTGCATGTGTTACAAATGGGGAAAATAAAACTCAAAGAGATGTTGCAGAAGCTGCAGGAGTAACTGAAGTAACTATCAGAAATAGATACAAGGGTCTCAAAGTAGCACTAGACCTCTAAATTAGATTCTTTTTTAGTATAAAATTTCTTAACCAATAAAACAGTAATTGATAAAGCACCAGATAACAATAACAAAATCTCAAGGGAAGACATCAAAGAATGAGAAAATGCTGCATCAATTGTAATGTAATTGATTTGTGCAATAAAGTTAGCATAAGAGAATACAAAATAATTTGTAGCCCAATGAATTAGTAAAGATGCAACAAATCCATATTTGAGATAAACCCAACCTAAGATTATTCCACCAACTGAAGCTTGAGCAAATTTTCCTTCACTCCATGATTCGCCAAACGCAATATGTGCAAAACCAAAAATAATGCCAATAAAAACAATTAGAAAAATTGCACGTTTTGAATCAAAAATATCTAATGCAGAAGGATTCCACAAACAACGTATGAAGTATTTTATCGAGGTTCTTTTAGAATAAAGTGCAAACAGTGGGACACCAATTAGGATTAGACGAAATCCAAATTCTTCAAGTAAGGGTGCTAAACTAACATAAAAAAACTGAATTAGATTGTTTTCTTCTAGTGGAGGAGTAGTAGTAATTCCAAACTCCTCTTGAATTAAATTAATTATTGCAGAAATAAAAACCAGAATTGAAAACCAGGAAGTTACACCAAACATGTAATTTTTTGCATCATCAAATTTTCCTAAAGAGATTATGGAGGATAAATATTTGAAAAAACTTGTTGCAGGACCTAGTGCAGAAATTACAAAAAGTATTGCATAAAAAATCCATAAAACTACAAACACATCACCAATTCCAACATCAATTTGGGTTTGATAAAGAGAGGTTCCTTCAAAGAGTTCCAAATGAGTTACAGGGTAATCAAAATTGATATCACCACCAACATCGCTTTCAAAAATAATAAAAATTCCAATTGGAAATGAAACTAGTAGTAATCCAAAAATCACAGAAAGTAACGCAGTAAAAGGAATTCCAAGAGCTTGAAGAAGTTTATTTGAATTTTGCAATTTGCTCTAATGAAGTTCTATTGTATCTTCAGCAAATCCCAATCCAACCAAAGTGTCTTTGATTGTATCTCTATGATCACCTTGTAAAAACACGTATCCTTCTTTGGCAGTTCCACCACAAGCATACTTGTTTTTTAGATCTTTTGCAACAGTTTCTAAATTATTTAGTTTAGGATCTAATCCTTCAATCATAGTACCTTTTTTCTTAAATCGTCTTGTTTCTAATCTGATAATTATTTTAGTACTATCTTTGGCAAGTTCACCACATGCACACAAGTCTTCTGGAAGACCACAAGTATTACAAATTACTGCCATTCGTTCGAAATCATTTCGATTATACGCACTATTAAGCCTTGTTTGATTCAAAATTTTTAATTAAAAATAATTGGATTTTTTAGATAGAAAATTAAAGAAAAATTGTGTCAGAAGATCTCACAAAAAAAGCAGCAGAAATGCTTCTTAGTGGAGCAACATTACTCAGTGAACCATGTCCCTATTGTAAAGGAGTTAGAGTGATGAAAGAAGGTCATGCATTGTGTATTGGTTGTGGCAGAGAACCAGAAAAAAAGCAGATCCCAAAAGAGACCACAAAACAAGTTTCAAAATCACTATTACAAGAGACTCTGGAGAAAAAACTAGAGATTTTGACAAAAGAGATAGAACAAGAAAAAAATCATGAAAAACAACAAGAGATTCTAAAATCAATTAATTCACTGCTTGAAACAATAGACAAACTCAAAGGAAAACAATAAAGTTTTTATGTTAAAATAATGGGTTTCGAATTGTAACAATGGCAGATAAAAAATCAGCACCACTTCCAGCATCAAGTGGGGGTCTCATGAGATTCTTTGAAGATGAGACAAAAGGATTCAAAGTAGATCCAAAAATCGTAATTTCAGTTCCAATTAGCTTAATTGCAGTTTCATGGATAATTGATTTATTTTTAGCTCCGTGAGCAAACCATGGAATCTCCAGATGGCGTTTCAAATATACACAATAGGTT
>CAYTNP010000037.1:5136-10142 GCA_964439165.1 uncultured Nitrosopumilaceae archaeon
GTATGGTCTGTTCTAACAGATAGAGCAGGAAGACCAGGTATGGAAAGTACCCATAGAACTATCCAAGCATATCTTGCATCTCAAGGAAATGATTTCACAGATGCAGAAGAACTCATGGAGCAACGTTCAAGTGAGACAAAAGTGACAACAGCCCAAATCAAACTATCACCATCAAATGGGAATTCAGAGTTTACAATGGTATTACCTGAGATTCACCCAGGGCCATTTCATCCTGTAGGAGGAAGTAATATCCCATATTTGATTTACAAAAATTTCTCATCAACAGCAATGGTAATGCATAGTATTTCAGATCATGCACTGAATCTTCCATCAAAAAATGAGGTGGAAAATTATTTGAAGAATCTTGAAACAAGTAAAGTAAAAGATGAAGGAGTCCAATGTACAGAACCAGTAGTAGTTCAAATTAACAAAGCAAGAGTGACAGGATTACTTTTTGGAGATAATCCATTATTGTTTTTATCATTATCACCACATGGAATGGAAGATATTCCAAGTTACATTAAAACTGAAATCACACAATATGCAAAGAACAGAAATTATTCAAGAACATTACTAGTTGATTGTCATAATGCAATGGGAGAAGAGATTGAGAAAGACGATGGAGAAGATATGTTAAAGGCTGCAAAATCATGTTTAGATTCTCTAATAACAAAAGAAAGTTATCCAATTGAGTTTGGATATGCAAATTCTGATGACATGGATGTATGGACTGAAGATTTAGGGATGGGAGGTCTAGGAGTTATTTGCCTAAAAATTAATGAGAAAAAACATTTTCTTGGATGGGCAGATGCAAACAATATGGAAAATGGGGTAAGAGAAAAAATTATCGATAATTTTTCAAAAAGAGGATATCAATTATTAGAGATTTGTACATCAGATACACACTATGCACCAGTAAAGGCCAGAAACAGAAATGGATACTATCAATTAGGACTAGTTACTAGTGCAGACAAACTATCAAAGTGGTTTTTAGATATTGCAAAAAAATCAGAAACAACATCTACTGCAAAATTTGAGATTTTAGAAAATGAAACAAAAGTAAGAGTTATGGGACAAGGAATTTACGAAGATTATTCAAAAGCACTTGATAATTCTCTTAAAATCACTAAAGGATTTGTGATTGGAGGAGTTGCACTCTTCATAACTAGTCTTTTCCTATAGTTTTCATCTGATCAATATTTCCATAAAATTCATCAACAAATGAAGAGAATTGAAAGATTGGAACAATAGGAACGTTTTCTATAAAATCCACTTTGTCTTGAAATAATGTGACAATTACAGGTACAGCAATTGAACCTTGAGTTTTTTCAACATATTTTTTTGTTCTTTCAATTTGTTTTTTTACAGCACTAGTTAGTGAAGAAGTACTGTAACGTTTCCAATGTTTGCAATCAATTAACATGGCAATTCCAAGTCTTATTCCTACAACATCAATTTCCATTCGAGGTTTTGTTAGCATCATATTTTTGATTACTGCAAAATCTTTTGATGAAAGAATTTCTGCAGTCAATCCTTCAAAATCTCGCCAATCCAAAAATACAGAAATCTCATCAATTGGAAGTCCTTTTTCAAGTAAAGCAATAGCAATTTTTAATTTATCACTTGATTCAAAATAGTAGAAATCATCTTGTTTTGAACCGATATTATTTTTTAGAAATTCATCTAAAATTGTTTTAGAATCAATAGAATTCATTTTTGTTACTGCAGAGAAATCTTTTACAGAAACACCACCAGGAATAATTCCTTGCAAACCAATTGTCATTTTAGGATGAATTTTCATCTGAATATTTTGATTCATGAAAGGAATTTAGGTTTTAGGAGATTATAATTTCAGGTTATTCTGATATAGGTTTTATTACAAGCTTTTTGAGATCAGTATCATGAAAAAATTGCTAGTACTCATGCTAGCTCTTTCAATTGGGACTTTAATGTATGGGGATGTGTTTGCAGAAAAAAATACATTTTTTGATTCAGTGAAATTCATTCAATATTTAGATGAAAATACAGCACTTGAAGAAGTTCGAAATGGAAATTTGGATGTATATTATTACACAATTTCCCCAGACAGATTAGAGACTCATCAGGCACGAGAAGGATTACAAGTGTTTGACTCTACAGGAGGGTCTTACAGTATTTTGGTTAATCCTGCAGAATCAGATGAATTTAATCCATTTTCAAGTCAGGAGATTAGATTTGCATTGAACTATTTGATAGACAGAAAATTAATTGTCAATGAGTTAATGGGGGGTTTTGGTTCTCCAATAATCTCATACTATACACCATCAGAACCAGAATATCTTACAGTTATCAAAGAGTTAGAATTATTTAATTTCAAATACAATCCAGGACTTGCAAATGAGATAATCACCAAAGTTCTAAAAGAAAAAGGTGCGATAAAAAATAACGGGGTTTGGGAAGTTAATGAAAACCCAATAGAGATTACAATTTTTATCAGAAGTGATGATCCAGTTAGAAAATCAATTGGGGAAATATTATCAGTAGAATTAGAAAAAATTGGATTTGTTGTCAAAAAAGACTTTGGAGATTTGAATAAAGCATTTGTTTTAGTTTATGGTTCAAATCCTGCTGATTTGAAATGGAGTTTATACACTGAGGGGTGGGGACGTTCAGCATTTGTAAGATATGATTCAGTGGGACTGGGACAAATGTATTCACCTTGGTTTTCAAACATGCCAGGATTCAATGATCCAACCTATTGGAATTACAAAAATGACAAACTAGATGAACTAACTCAGAAAATTTACACAGGGGATTTTGAATCAGTAGAGAAAAGATCTGAATTAATTCAAGATGCAGTAATAGAAGGGGTAAATGAATCAGTTAGAATATTTCTGGCAAGTAAAGTTGATCAATATGTTGCAAATGAAAAAGTAAGTGGTATTGTAAATGATTTTGGAGCAGGAGTTCCAAGTAGATTTACTCCAATTAATGCAAAAAGCAATGATGGTGAATTTGTAGTAGGAGTTAAGCAAATTTACCAAGGGGCATGGAATCCAGTAATGGGGTTAACTGATAGTTATAGTAGGCAAATTTGGGGAATTATTTCAGACCCTGGGACATTCAAGCATCCATTTACAGGAGAAACATTTCCAATCAGAGCAAATTGGCAAGTTGAGACTGCAGGACCAAAGGATAAATTAAAAGTTCCAGAGGAATCAAAAATTTGGAATCCAGAGTTACAAAAATGGGCAAATGTTCCATCAAATACTTTTGCTACAAGTAAAGTAGTGTTTGATTTTGATTTTAGTAAATGGCATAATGGTCAAAAAATGGATATGAATGATATTTTACATTCGTTGTATTTTACAATAGAATGGGGAACACAAATTGATGAAAACGATAAAACATTTGATACAGAATTTACACCAAGAGCTGCTCAAAGCATCGATACTATAATTGGAGTAAATCCAATTGATGAAAATACACTTGAAGTTTATGTTGATTTTTGGCATTTTGATAAAGGAGAAATTGCAGATTGGGCAATATTGTGGAATTCTATGCCATGGGAGATTTCAGTTGCAATGGAAAAAGCAGTAACAGATGGAAAAGTGTCATTTTCAAGATCAGGGGCTACTAGTAAAAATGTAAACTGGTTGTCACTAATTATTCCAAATGATGCAAATTTAATTAAAAATTATTTGCAAGAATTCAAAGAAAATAATTACATTCCTGACGCATTAAAAGAAAATAATCAAAATTTGAAATATTATCAAGATAGATATGATTCTTCAATAAATTGGATTGAAAATAATAATCATGCAGTAATTAGTAATGGTCCATTTTATCTTGAATCATATGCACCAGAATCAAGAACTATCAAAGTAAATGAATTTGATGATGAATCATATCCATTTAAAATTGGAGAGTGGTCAAAATTTGAAAATGCAGAATTTCCAATTATTGTAAATATAGATTTAGAAGAAATTGTTAACAGAAATGAGGCACAAAAAATAGGCATAGAAACCAAAAATTCTGACCAAATTTTGTATTTTCTAACTAGTAATGAAGGAAAATCGATATCATCAGAGACAATAGATGTCATAAATAATAAAGTGGATATCATAATTCCACTTGAAAAAACTAAAAATCTAGGGATAGGTGCAAATAACATCAAAATTTTTGCAATTTCTGAATCAGTACTAAAACCAGATTTTTATGAATCAAGTTTCTTTGTAACAGAGAAAGGAACAGAATTACCAGAAAATACAGTTAAAGAAATTAAGTTCAATGAAGAAAAAATAAGTTATGAAATTTTAATAATTCCAATAATTGTAGTCATAGTAATAATAATTTTCTTAAAAAAGAGACAATCACATTAATCTATAATCTTTTAAAATAGATTCCAACTGTTGAACATTTTCAAGTTTAGAATAATCATCTAAGAGATTTTGATTTAATTCATAAAAAGTATGACCCCACTTGAATTTGTCAAGTAACTCCAAGCTTTGTTCTTTGAAACCCAAAATAAACAATGATGCAGAAAGAGCTTCTGCAGTAGTTAACTTGTTTAGTTTTGAATAATTTACAGGGTTTCCTGCAAGTAATGGAGGAAGTTTTCGTTTAATTCCATTAAATTTTTTTGAAAATGCTTGGTCTGCTAAATTCCAAGAACAATCAATTCCAACAATAGAATTAATTAATGATTTGTCTTTTGGCATCAAAGTTTCTTTTGAAAATGGATCTAATACCATTCCTTTACTACCAATTTTTTTAATACTTTGAGCAAGTTTGAATTTGACCATTTTTGCTGCAGTACATTTTTTTGGATCATCTTGATAAAACATCAAAACTTGTAATTTCATTAATATCAATTACAAAAAAGAACTATTTTGGACTTACTCTAATGATTTGTATGTAACTTTGTAGTAAAGTCTTGAAACTTGCTCATCTTTGATTACCTCTAAATTCCAATTAACGTCAGGTAAGAATTCAGATGAAGATTCAGGGATAATGCTGAATTTTTC
>CAYTNP010000038.1:0-10136 GCA_964439165.1 uncultured Nitrosopumilaceae archaeon
GCTACCAATGAATCTACTACTGGTGGTGCCCTTGGAACTACACATGGGTCATGTCTTCCTTTTACTTGAAGTGTTGTTTCTTTTTTTGTCTTAATGTCTACTGTACTTTGTTTTTGAGCAATTGATGATGCTGGCTTAAATGCGATTCTCATTGTTATTGGCATTCCATTTGAAATTCCACCTAGAATTCCTCCAGAATTATTAGTTTTAGTGATTATTTTTCCTCTCTTCATTGTATACAAGTCATTATTTTCTGAGCCAAATAATTCAGAACCTGCAAATCCTGAACCAAATTCCACACCTTTAACTGATGGAATTGAAAACATTGCTTTACTCAAATCTGATTCTAATGAACTAAAAATTGGTTCTCCCAATCCTACTGGAACATTAGTTGTAACTGATTCTATAATTCCACCAAGTGAATCCCCTCTTCTTTTTGCACTAAGAATATTTTCTTTCATAATTTTTGCAGTTTTTATTTCGGGGCATCTAACATCGTTTTTGTAAATTGAATTTATCATTTTTTCATTAAATTCTCTTTCCATCTTTATTTTTCCGATTTGTGATGTAAATGAATTCGTTTTAATTCCTAAAGTTACTTGTAATAGTTTTCGTGCAATAGCTCCTCCCATCACATGTGTTGCAGTTAATCTTCCTGAAAATCTACCCCCACCTCTGTGATCATTGTATTGATTGTATTTTACCATTGCAGGATAATCTGAATGACCTGGTCTTAATTTTGTTTTAAGCGAATCATAATCTTTTGATTTTTGATCACTGTTCCAAATTACCATTGTAATTGGAGCTCCAGTTGTATGTCCTCTGAACACTCCTGAAATAATTTCTACAATGTCTTTTTCTTTTCTTTGAGTTGAAATTAGATTCTGACCTGGTCTTCTTTGATCTAACATTTTTTGAATGTCTTTTTCATCTATTGCTAATCCTGCAGGACATCCATCCAAAACAGCACCAATAGATTTTCCATGACTTTCACCAAAACTCGTCAAAACTAGACGTTGGCCAATTGAACTTCCAGGCAACAATTTACCAAAGCTAATTGATGCTTATAATTCCTCATTCTGAAATTTTTGTTTTATCTCTCTTCTACAATTTCGTCAAAATAAGAATTACAAAATATCCATTAAAAACATGTAATATTTTTAATATAATCTTAAATAACATAATTACATACAGATTATATGAATAAACGTGTAAATTATAACGAATAATTTGCGCGGCTCTGCGAAAAATAACATGTTATCTTCGCTAAAGCGTTGTGGGTGAGGAGAATGCTTTTCACTCTATACAGGGTCGCGCCTTTATTCTAAAACTAGTTTTTTTGATTTTTACTCTATTCTGATTTTAGCATCTATGGCATTCATTTCTTCAATGAAATTTGGAAAAGACACTTTGACTGATTCAGGATCTGTTACTGAACAATCTCCTACAAACATTCCTGCAATACAAAATGCCATGAATAATCTATGATCATTTTCTGAATTTAATTTTGCACCTTTGATATTTTCTGTTGGTTCTAAAATGAATCCATCTTCTTTTTCATCAACTTTGATTCCTATCTTTGCAATCTCTCTTGAAATTATTGCAATTCTGTCTGTCTCTTTTAGTCTTGCATGTTTTACATTGAAAACTTCAATTGGCGATGATGTTTTGAGTGCTAAAATTGCAAGAGGGGGAAGTAGGTCTGGTGAATTACTAAGATCAAATTTTCCTCCTTTTAGTTTTTCAGGAGATTTTACTTCAATCTCTTTTTCATTAATTATTATTGTCACTCCCATTTGTTCTAAAATATCTATAAAGACTTCGTCTCCTTGTGGCAAATCTCCAAGTTCACCTTTGATTTTTATTTTTTCACCACATAGAACTGCAGCAGATAACAATAATGCTAAACTAGAAAAATCAATTGGCACAGTAAACTCTGAATGTTTGTAAACTTGTGGTGTTATGTTGTATTTTTTATATGGAATTAATGTCTGAACTGTAACGCCAAATTTTCTCATTGTTGCAATTGTTGCATCAAGATATGGTTTTGACACTAGATTTCCTTCTATTGAAATATTAATTCCATTCTCTGTAAGTGGTGCTGAAATAAATAATGCTGAGATAAATTGACTTGAAAAATTTCCTGGAATGGTAACATTTCCTCCTTTGATTTTTCCTTTAATTGTAATTGGTGGTTTTCCATCAGTTGAACTACATTGTGCTCCAATACTTGATAGTGCATCAAGCAGTGGCTGCATTGGTCTTTTTTGTAGGCTCTCATCTCCTGTTAATGTGATTTCTTTTGAAAACAAACTTGCAATTCCTGATGCAATTCTGATGGTAGTTCCTGAATTTTCTGTATTGATTTCAGGTACATTTGTGCCTAATTTTATGGGATTTTTGACAATTATTGTTGAATTTTGAATTTCAATTTCTGCGCCAAATTTCTTGCATGTATCAATTGTTGCAAGAGTATCTGCTGAGAGTAAGACATTGTCAACTTTACTACTATCTCCTGCAAGTGATGAAAGAAAAATTGCTCTATGAGTATAACTTTTGTTTGATGGACAAACTATTTCACCTGAAATTTTTGATTTTTCAACTCTACAACTCATGAACTTCAGCCTTTTTGTTACTTAATTTTGAAACTATGATGTTTCCTTCTAGTGAAGAAAAGATTTTTTTGATACTTGTCTCGTTTTCTTTTTTTGTAATTGCAGCAATTGATGGACCATTTCCTGATACTGATGCTCCAAGTGCTCCTTTTTCAATTAAATTTGTAATAATTTTTGGATCTGAATTTAAAATAGATGCTGTTGCCAACCCGTTGATTATCATTGCTTCCCAATAGTTTGTTTTTCTTGCAAGCTCCCAAGCATTTTCAAAAACTGATGATAGCACTTTGAGATTTTTTAGATTTCCTCTTTTCCTGTTTTTTGGAATAAATATTACTGCAATCAAATTTGATGGTCCTTTTTCATAATGGATTCTTTTCTTTTTCTGATTATCTGTAACATTGAATCCTCCATAGTAACATGAACATGCATCATCATATGCTCCTGTGATACTAACTTTGGATTCAATTGATGCATCTACTCCGGCAAGTAAAATTTGTTTATCTGTCATTTTTGGTTTGAATATTTTTGCGCATGCAAGTGCAACAGCTGATGAAATTGCACTTGAACTTTTCAGGCCATATCCTGTAGGAATTTCTGATTCTAATGTGATTGTAATTTTGTTTGATTCTAAATCTTTTTTTGAAATTATTTTTTCAATTGTTTTATTGATTAATCGTGAGCTTAGACTCTTGTTTTCTGATTTGAGAACAATTCCTTTGCCTGGGCTTGTTTCTACTTCTGCAATTACCTTTAGTTCTATTCCTACAGTTGCCCCTTTCTGAGTGGCTATTGCATTTACTAATGAAACTGCACCATGGACTGTAGCTATTGCTTTTGCCATCAAAATCCTCCTAACAGTGCTTTTTTCATGGCATTATAAGGTGCTTCTATGCCATGCCAGATTTCAAAGGCTCTTGTTGCTTGCCCCAATAACATTTCATAGCCAAAAATTATTGTTGCCTTGTTGTCTTTGGCTTTTTTGATAAAATCTGTGTTCATTGGCATGTACACAATATCGTACACAATTGTTTTTTCATTAATTCCCTCTAATGATATTGGACTGGGTTCATTTTTTAACCCAACTGATGTTGCATTAACAATAATGTCATAGTCTTTTGCAGAATCATTTACTTTATCAATTTGTATTGCATCTGAGTTAATTCCTATTTGTTTTGCAAACTCTGATAATTTGTTTGCATTCTCTATTGTTCTATTTGCAATGGTGATGCTTTTGGCTTTTTCTTTTGCAAATCCTGCAACTATTGCTCTTGCAGCTCCTCCTGCACCTAAAAGAAGAACTTTACTATCTTTGATTTTTAATTCCTTTTTTTTGAATGGTTCTAAAAATCCATCCATATCTGTATTGTATCCTTTGAGGATTCCTTCATTGTTAGTTACTGTATTAATTGCACCAATCAAACTACATGACTCATCCATTTTATCAACATATTTCATCATCTCAATTTTGTGAGGAATTGTAATGTTGAATCCATTAATTTTTATTTTTTTTAATCCTTCAATTCCTTCTTCTAATTCCCCTTTTGGAATTCTATATCCTATGTATGAGCAATCCAAATTCAATTCTCGAAATGCTGCACTGTGGATATTTGGAGATAATGAATGATCAATTGGATCTCCTATAACTGCAAATGTTTTACTCATTTCTGATTTTTTAGAGTTTTATGATTGATTTAAACTCTCAAACAAAATATTCTTATTTTTTTAGATTAATGATCTTATTTACTTCATCTATACTGAATTGTCCTGGTGCCACTGCTTTTCCTAATGAGACGTAAGTGTATGGGCTGCCTAAATATAGGCATAAAATTCTTGAAATTCTTCCAAAATCACCCATTGCAAATGATATCAGATTCATCTTTCCCTTTTTACTATACAACTCAAGCATTCTAGTTGAGTCATCTGTTGATTTTGCAGTACTGACAATTTTTACATTTGATGAGAATTTACTCATTTGATTAATTTTTGATTTTAGTTGAACGGAGTTTGGTGTTTTCTTAAAATCGTGCCATGACACGAGTAATTTTGTTTTAGTTGATTTTAGATATTTTCTTAATTGTGTATTTTTTTTCAATGTATTGAATTCTACATCTAATAGAAATGGTGTGTATTCTGCAATTAGTTTTAAAATTGCAATTCTTTCTTTTTCATTTCCTGCAAATTTTCCTCCCTCTGTTTTTGGTCTTAGAGTACATACCACTTTATTCAAATCTTTTTTAATTATTTCAAGTGTTTCTGGAATTTGCTCAATTTTTAGAAAATCAAATCTTACTTCTACATAACTTGATTTTTTTAATGCAATTTTTAATGTCTGTTTAACTTTTTGTGGTGTTTTTTCTGCAACTGAAATGCATGTTTTGTATTTCATTTTTCTAAAATATATTCATCTGATACTTCCATTCCAAAGTGTCTACCTGTTGCAGGTTTTGAATGAACCATAACGGTATCTCCTTTTTTAAGATGTGTGACTGATACTAGTTGTCCGTTTGTTTTTACAAAACGTATTGTTTCTGCATCTTGAGCAATAATTCCTCCTGTCTCTCCTCCAGAAACGGCTTTAATCATCAGCATTGGTCTTCTTTCAATTTTTGATCTTCCTACAGTTGCCCTTCTTGCTTTTCCTTTTGAATTTAATATCAAAACTTCTGAGCCTGTTTCTACCTCTGATAGATAGTTTGTAGTTCCATCTGGTGATAATGTATAGCAGTGAACTGCACCTGCATTTACTCTAAATGGTCTAGGTGATGTAAATGACGAGCCAACTGATTCATTATGAACTAGAAACAAAAAGTTTGATCTACTGCCAATTAACATCCCTTCTCCTTTGTGTAGCATTGATGCTGTATCTACACAAACCCTTTCTCCATCTCCTACTTCTTTGATTTCAGTAATTTTTGCAGGTTTCATATCAAAACTTCTGGTTCCTAAATACACCATAGCTTCTCTGACTTCGTTAATTGTTGATGTACTGAAAATTACTCCATCTACTCCTACTTCTAAGATGGAAAACATCTTTCTTACTTCTTCAGGGGTTCTTGCAATTGCAAAAATCTTGGTATGAATTTTGTGAAGTTTAGCAATAATGTTTTCTAAAGGAATTATTTTCCAATCTTTTACTTCTATTACTACAAAGTCTAATCCTTTTTTTGCAACATTTAGAATATTGTCGATATCTGTGTTTGATAATACTTCAAATTTCTTTCCTACTTTTTTGCCCTTTGGTTTTACTCCATCTTTTTCTAAAACTACATAATTTGCAGAGTTTGACGGATAAACGGTTTTAAGTTTAGTTTTCTTTTTTCCTAATTTTTTAGGATCCAAATAGACCATTTTGATTCCTTCTTCTTCTAATTGCGGTAGAAGTTTTGTTAATTGTGCTTGTGAGCCCTTAGGTGAGATGATTAACTCTCTTGTTTTACTCAATTTTTTTCATTGCTTCCTTTGCTGTGCCTTTTTTGAAAATAATTTCAGCTAGTGCTGCTACAATTTTCTCTGGTGCTTTATGTGCAAAGATGTTTCTTCCATATGTGACGCCTTTTGCACCTGCAGCCATTGCATCTTCTGTCATTTGAAGAATATCCATGTCTGTGTTTGCTTTAGGTCCACCTGCAATTACAATTGGAACTGGTGTGCTTTTTACAATTTTTGAAAATGAATCAATGTCTCCTGTGTAAAGTGTTTTAACAATATCTGCACCACATTCAGCTCCTATTCTTGCAACGTGTGCAACAACTTCTGGGTCATGTGGGTCTTTGATGTTTTCTCCTCTTGGGTACATCATTGCCAATAATGGCATTCCCCATTTGTGACATTGATCTGCAGTCATTCCAAGCTGTTCTAACATTTCTGGTTCTTCTTTGCCACCAATATTGATGTGCAATGATACACCATCTGCTCCCATTGCAGCTGCTTCTTTTACAGTTCCTGTGAGCATTTTACGATTTGGTGATAATGATAAACTGGTACTACTTGAAAAATGAACTAAAACTCCTACTTTGGTAGGTTTTGGTAATGATTTGAGAATTCCTTTGTTAATAATTACACTTGTAAGGCCGTGACCTTCACATTTGTAAATTGTATTTGCTGGGTTTTCAAGGCCCTCAATAGGTCCATTTGAAATGCCGTGATCCATTGGAATACAAAGCATTCTGCCTTTTCTAAGAATACGATTTAATCTAATTTGATTCCCTGATACCATGAGATAATTTGCTTTTTGTGCCCTACTTAAAAATAACGTGAATCATTTTCCTGTAATTTTAATAGAATTGAGCCCAACTAATTGATTTGACTTTTTGAATTCAACCTATCAAGGATTAAATAGAATTTCCAAAAGATGAGAAATAATTGAGTCAAACAACAGAACAACTTCAAAAAAGTGACATTAGTGATATTTTAGAACATTCTCTAAATGGTCAAAGACCTAGCCCTGAAGATACTTTACGTCTTTTAGAGTCTGATGATGTTCATTTGATGGGTCTTGTATCTGGTCATTTGACAAGAAAACAATTTGGAAAAAAAGCTTCTTTTGTAAATAATATCATTTTGAATTACACAAATGTTTGTATCACTGATTGCAAGTTTTGTGCATTTTATAGATCTCCTGGTGCTGAAGATTCTTACACTTTGTCTTTAGATCAAATCGAATCTAGAGTAAAGGCTGCATCTGAGATGTTTAACATTCGTCAAGTCTTGATTCAAGGTGGACATAATCCTAATTTGAAAATAGAATATTATGAAGATGCATTCAAACTGATTCGTGAAAAATTCCCTCTAGTTGGAGTCCATGGATTATCTACATCAGAAATTGACATGATTGCAAGAGTGGAAAAATCCTCCACAAAAGAAATCTTATCTCGATTAAAAGATGCTGGATTACAATCTATGCCAGGAGCTGGAGCTGAAATTCTAGTTGATTCTGTCAAGGATGTAATTAGTCCAAAGAAAATTTCTAGTGCTGATTGGATTAGAATAATGGATGAATCTCATTCCCTTGGAATTCCATCTTCAGCTACAATGATGTATGGTCATGTAGAAAATAATAATGATATTGTTGATCATTTTTTCAAACTTTTAAAATTACAAGAAAAAACTAAAGGCTTTATGGCATTCATACCTTGGAACTTTGAACCAAATAACACTTTGATGGCAGAAGAAGGTTTAGTTCCAATTGGAACTGGTGGGGTTCAACTTTTGAAAATGATTGCAATTTCTAGATTAATTTTTGATGGAATGATTCCTCACATTCAATCTTCGTGGCTAACAAATGGAATTGGAATGGCTCAATTGGCCTTGCAGTATGGAGCAGATGATTTTGGCGGTACTCTAATTGGTGAGGAAGTTGTATCTTGTACTGGTGCACGTTCTACTGAATTGACTGACAAAAAAATCATTGATGCTATTCATCAAATTGGCTATGATGTAGAAGAACGAGATAATTTCTATAATCCAATTAAATCATTATAGTCCGTATTCAGACCATCTTGAATCAACTAGATCTTTTGTCTTTTCATCTACTTTGACTTGTTGTTGGATTTCTCTTTGATATCCTTCTTCTTTTGTTTTCTGTGTTGCATCAATTCCCATTTTAGAACCCAAGTTAACTAGAGGTGATGCAGGATCTAATGTATCAGTTGGTGTGTTGTTGATAATTACAGTATCTCTTGCAGCATCTGCTCTAGTAGTAATTGCCCAAATTACATCATTGATATCATGAACGTTAATGTCTTCATCTACAACTACTATCATCTTAGTTAGAGATAGTTGTCCCATTCCCCATAACCCCATCATGACTTTTTTTGCTTGACCTGGATATCTTTTTTTGATTGAAACAATTGCAAATCCTTGGAACCATCCAGCAGCTGGCATACTAAAATCAATTACTTCTGGATGAAACATTTGGATTAATGGTAAAAATGAACGTTCAATGACTTTGCCAATATATGCATCTTCAAGAATTGGTTTTCCAACAACTGTTGTAACATAAACTGGATTTTCCCTCCGCATAATTCCTGTTAAGGTAAATGTTGGATATGGCTCAACTGGTGTGTAGTATCCAGTATGGTCTCCAAATGGACCTTCATCTCTGAGGTCTGCAGGATCAACGTATCCTTCTAAAACAATTTCTGCATTTGCTGGAACATCCAAATCAATTGTTTTACATTTTACCATTTTGATTCCTTCTCTTCTTGTAATTCCTGCAAACAGATACTTGTCTAATCCTTCAGGAACTGGTGCTATTGATGAAAATATTGTTGCAGGCTCTCCTCCAATAATAATTGCTGCAGGAATTTTTTCTCCCTTGTCTTTTGAAATTTCTCCATGCTGTGCACCACGTTTGTGTTTTTGCCAATGCATTAGTGCATGAGTTTTATCAATAATTTGAATTCTATATGTTCCTAAATTTCTAACTCCCGTTTCTGGATGTTTTGTTGCAACTAATCCTAATGTGATAAATTTTCCTGCATCATCAGGCCATGATTTTAAAATTGGCAAATCATCAAATGATGCATCACTTGATGTGAATTCTGTTACAGGACCTTTGATTTCATTTTTTGGAAATGATGCTGTCATCTTTGAGAGTTCTGGTAATTTTTTAATTTTATTTAGTAATCCTGATGGAACATCCATCTTTGTCATATCTGTAATTCTTTTTCCAATTTCTGTAAAGTCTGTCATCTCTAATCCAATTTCTAATCTCTTCATAGAGCCAAACGCATTTCCTAATACTGGCATATCAAATCCTTTTACATTTTCAAAAAGAATTGCAGGACCATTTGAGTACATTTCTCTTCTCAATATTTCTGCAATTTCTAAATCTGAATCAACTTCGGTTTTTACTCTCTTTAATTCACCATTCTTTTCTAATTCTGCAACAAACTCTTGAATGTCTTCTATTGGCATAGTGACTCTGATGTGAGTTCAAGTATAAGCTTAACTGGATTTCTACTTTGGACTTAAAATCTTCTACATTGGAGGAAGTTCTGTTTTTTTATCATGTCCACCAGAACCGAATTTACAGTAAAAGCATAATTCTGATTCCATATACTTTAGTTGCTCTACTTGTATTGCTCCAAGTTTTAATGCAATTTTTGTGAGAATTTTGTATTTTAGTGGCATTGCAGGAATTACTTCATCCATGTATACTCTATAATGATCGGGACAAAATTTGAGAGTGACTTTTGATGGCTCTTTTCCTTTTTCATTTACTTGTTTTGTAAAATTGATCTGCTCTCTGATGTATTCGTGCTTTGGGCATGGACAATCCTTGCCTCCTGGATGTTTGTATGCTGGTGTGTTTTTCCAATCAAAGTCAGGAAATTCTTTTTCAAAGTCATCCATGACGTCTAGTACGTTATTTGTGCATATAAAACTTGATCAGCACGATTTGAAAATTAACCCAAATGTACATAAACCCCGAATTATCCTTCCCAATTATGGCAGCTGCTAAAAAGCAAACAAAAAAAGATCTTGAAGACAAGATTGCCGAATTAGAAGCAAAGC
>CAYTNP010000039.1:0-5947 GCA_964439165.1 uncultured Nitrosopumilaceae archaeon
TTTCAATCAAAAATTTGATCATGTTTAGAAATTCTGATTCTGAAACAATTCCTTCCCCATACCATAATGCTGTATTTTTTACCCATTCTGGTACTGATTCGGCATTTGCAAAATTTACTGATAATGAAATTAACATTATTGAAAAAACCAATACTGGAACTGATTTTTTCAAAGAAGGATAACTCATTACATTCTCTTGACGAAACTGAATTTATCAAATGTGTATACGATGTCTTGCAGTGCAGACTGCTTCATTATATCTGATTATCAACTTTGATAATCATGCAAGAATTAGTACAAACTAAAAAAATAACAGATGATGAAAGAAAGCAAGTGATTTTAGAAGTACTTGCTGACAAATATTGTAAGCATATCCTACATAACACCATGGAAAAACCAAAATCTGCAATGGAATTATCTAGCGATAAAAAAATTCCAATTAGCACAGTCTATAGAAGATTACAAACCCTCTATGATGCAAAATTATTGGCAATTTCAGGATCCATTAATGAGGATGGAAAAAAGTACTTTTTGTACAAAAGCAAAGTAAAGGCAATCTCCATCAAATGTGATCTAGAAGAAACAACAATCACCATTGAACCAAATATTCGTGCCTGAGTAAATTATTAATTTATATTCGTTGGAAATTTACTCATGAACGAAACTTGACAACATCAAAAAGACAGCCTCACGTTCAAAAAAAGGAATCTACTAGAAGTATCACATATAGACTTTCAGAAAAACTCGTAAACGAATTAGAAACTGAAGCTTCCCAGAAAAGTATCTCACAAAATGTTCTAGTTAAGCAAATACTTGAAAAATATATCCAATGGGATAGATTTTCTAATAAAATCGGAATGATTCCAGTTCCATCTACAATGCTTCAAGCATTAGGTGATGAATTAGACGGACGAGAGATTGATGAAATCATTACTTTGATTTTCCCAATGATCAAAGACACTGTTTTGTTCATCAAAGGAGGTTATGACATTAAGAGATGCATTGAAACATTAGAAGATTACATGAAAGCATCTGGAATGACTTCTGATCATAGAGTAGAAGGTGAAATGCACACATTTTTGATTCAACATGATTTAGGAATGAAATGGTCTGTCTTTACTGAACAATTACTATCTCAAGTTTTTAGAAATTTCATGCCAGATTTAGAACTCAAATTCCAAACAACAGATAACACTGTAATTCTTACAGCTCCGTTGGGTTCTGATTTCTCAGAACATGATTATCATGATTGAGATTCAATAATTCTTTGAAATAGCACTTTTAGTAAAATAATATATGAGTTTATCTGAATCTCTGATGCAAAAAGTTAGAATTAGTGAAGTTATGAATACTTCAATTGTTTCAGTTGATTCTTCAATAACTGCAACTGATGCTGCAAAGATGATGGAGGATACTGATGTTGGAGCAGTCATTGTTTTTGAAAATGGGATTCCTGCAGGAATTGTAACTGATCGTGATTTTGCAATAAAAATTACTGCTCACTCTTATCCTATTGATACTCCGATAAGACGAATAATGTCCTCTCCTCTAATTTCAATTGATTCTAATTCTGATCTATGGACTGCTTCTGATTTAATGTCTACAAGAAAGGTTAGAAAATTACCTGTAATTGATAATGATAAAGTCGTTGGAATTCTCACATCTAGTGATATAGTTAACCACTTTGCAGATCATTAGAAACATAATTTTTGTTGATTTCTTAAATTCCTAGTGTGTTGTGTGTGAAAAGCTTATTATAATTTGAGAGCACTTTTTTGAATATTATGGCAACTGAGCAAACACAAAAGATGATAACAGTCACAGCAAAGGCAGCCGAAAAGATCCAAGAATTCATGAAAGAAGAAGCAGAATCTCCTGAATACCTTAGAGTTTATGTTCAGGGTGGAGGTTGTTCTGGTCTATCTTATGGAATGGGCTTTGAAAAAGCACCAGAAGAAGATGATCTTGTCATGGAAGAAAATGGAGTCAAACTGCTAGTTGATAGTTACAGTGTTGATCATCTACAAGGTGCAAACGTTGACTATATTGAAAGTTTGATGGGTTCTGGATTCAAAATTAACAATCCAAATGTAACAAAATCATGTTCATGTGGTCATTCATTTAGTACTGAAGAATAAAACAAAAATTATTTTCATTTTTAGATTTTACTTGTAGCTGATGCTATGTTCTGATTTTTAGATTCTTTATTTTTCCAGCGTATATTTTTGCGATACCCCTATATATCGAAAGCAGAAACCAAAATTATGAATTTAAAGGAGATGATTAGTTTATGCCTCAATCAGGAATTGTCAAATATCACGTTAAACTTTCCTATGAAGTCGATGGACTTGTTGAAAGAGCAGATATAATCGGCGCAATCTTTGGTCAAACAGAAGGACTGTTAGGCCCAGAGATGAATCTGAATGAACTGCAACGAGTTTCTAAAGTAGGTCGAATTGAAGTCAATGCTAAATCTACATCAAATACTACTGCAGGTGATGCATTAATTCCAATGAGTACTGATATTGATACTTGTGCATTAATTGCAGCAGGAATTGAGAGTATCGATAAAGTAGGTCCATTTGATTGTGCATTCAAATTAGAAGCAATTGATGATGTACGAGCTTCAAAGAAAGATGACATTGTAAAACGTGCAAAAGAGATCAAGCAAAAATGGGCAACAAAGACTGTCAGTGAAGGAGAAAGTATGCTAAATGATGTTCACCAAGGTGATGCAAAAAAATTATCAACATATGGTCCATCCAAACTAACTTGTAGTTCTGGAGTCTTTGATGCAAAATGGGTTATTCTTGTTGAAGGAAGAGCAGATGTAATCAATCTTCTAAGAGCAGGTTATGATAATGTATTAGCAATTGAAGGTGCAAAAATTGATGAATCCATCAAAGAACTATGTAATTCAAAAGATACTGTAGTTGCATTCCTTGATGGTGACAGAGCAGGTGGTTTTATTCTCAAAGAATTAAAATCAGTTGTAACCCTTGATTATGAAATACAAGCAGACGCCGGTGTTGAAGTAGAAGAATTAACTCCACAAAGACTAGATGAAATTCTTAGTCCTATTGCTGATGAAATTAAAAATGGAAAACCTGCACCAACTCTCAAAAGTGAAGATGATAAACCAGTTGCAGATTTAGCATCAAAGATATTTCCAAATCTAAATGAAACACTTGAAGCAGTTGCATTAGATGATTCTCAAAGTGAAATCTTCAAAGTTCCAATCAGTGAAGTTGTAAGTAAACTATCTTCACAATCTGGAATCAAGTATCTTCTATTAGATGGCATCATCACTCAAAGACTACTTGAAGGTGCCAAAAACGCAGGAGTTGAATGTGTAATTGGACATAGAGTTGCAAAACTTTCAAACTCTGATGGCTTAACTCTAAAAACCTTCGGCGACCTAGGCGTATCTTAAGATTTTTGATGACTGAACTAAAAATTCAGCACATCTTAACTCTCTCTTATTTACTAACTAAAGGAGCTAAACACAACTATGTTACAATCACTACATCTTCACTTGGAAAAAATATAAAAAAATCACAACAAGCTGCATCAAAGCATTTGCTAGAGTTGGAACAAAATCAATTCATTGAAAGAATAATCAGTGGTAGGAAAATTTCAGTAAAAATTACCAGTAAGGGATTCTCTGAAATGGTAACACTCTCAACTATTTTACAAAAGAATCTAAACTCCTTTCCTTCCCATGTAGAGATTAAGGGAGTTTTAACTTCTGGAATGGGTGAAGGTGCATATTACATGGGATTAAAGGGGTACACAAAACAATTCAAATCAAAAATCGGTTATGTTCCATTTCCTGGAACTCTAAATCTTAGAATAGATAAAAAAATTCATCAAGAAGCAGTAAAACAATTTGCTTCACTAAATGGAATAACTATCAATAGTTTTTCTGATGGAAAAAGAACTTATGGTTGGGTAAAATGTTTCCCAGCAAAACTAAACAATTCTATTAATTGTAATTTGATTTTACTTGAAAGAACTCATCATGATAACTCTGTAGTTGAATTAATTTCTAAGACCTCTATTAGAAAATCTGGAAAACTAAAAGATGGTTCTAAAGTTACAATAAAAATTCCAATAAATCTCTAAATTCCGTGAATAGAATCCCCATATTCCTTTTTGATACTAGAGCTAGAACTATCTGGAATTGGTGACTGTAATCTTGCTACTTTGGCATCTAAATTGATTTTTTTACATCCTTCTGTGATGAATTTCTCTTGATGGACCTGATCATATCCTAAAGCAATTGTTTGCGGTCTAACTTGATTTACTGTTTTAAAAATATCTCCTTCATGTCCAATTAAACAAAGATCAACCATTGTCAATGAATTTACCAACTCTTTTCTCTGGTCTTGTGTATGTAGTGGTTTTTGCTTTTTCATTTTAATTGCAGTGTTGTCAGTTGCAACCACTACTACCAAAATATCGCCTAATTTTTTTGCAGCATTTAATGTTGATATGTGACCTGGATGAATAATATCAAAAACCCCTCCTGCTAAAACAACATGTAGTGATTTTATCCCTTTTTCAGTTAGGGAATTTTTATTCTCATTGACTAGTTGATTTTGAACCAATCCCTCAATTTTTGATTCAATTTGACTATCTGAAAGCAAAGTTTTCTCTTTGATTAGTTCTAAAACTGAATTTTTATCTAGTTGAGAAACATACATGCATGAAAGAATGGTTTTTTCAATCGACTCCATTGTTTTTTCTATGTGAATCCCCTCTCTTTAATTCATCGATGAAAATCACATTTTTGGATCAAGGCCTTTAGCTAATCTCAAAGCATCAACTAATCCATCAGCATAACCTATACTCAAAATAGCAACTTCGTCTTGACCGTCTTCTAAAAATTTTTCAGCATCTTGAATGTACAATTCAGCATTTTCCAAAATTATTTGAAATTCTTTTTGTCCTTTGTATAATGGCTCTATTTCTTCTAGTGCGTCTCTAACCATTGGAACATATTTTTCCATCATCTGCTTTGAAATCTTTTTTACTTTATCTGAATTGTCTGCAGGCTCATCAATACATTCTCCAAACACTTTGAGTGCGTCTGATTCAGTAAAATGCATTCTTCCAGGAATGATAATTGTGTGTGGTGGCTTTCCAAAGTCTCTTTTTTTCAAACTAGAAATTTTTCCTGAAATTATGGTTTGGTCTTTGAATCCTATTCTTGATGCAACAATAGCATATGTTGAAGTACTAATTACATTTCGAATTTGTCCTTTTTCAGTTTCTAGTAATCCTTTTAGTGCATCATTAGGATCTAAAAAGAAATCTTTGTCTTGATTGTATTCTAAGAGAAGTACTGTATGATTTCCTTCTATGATATTTTTGTAAATTACATAGTATGGTGTTGTAAGCTCCATCTCACTCATTACAGTTGCAATTCTTCCAACTTTGTAAAAATGCAATCCACATTCTCCTATCATTGATGTAAGAGATGATGCAGCATGAATTGAATGAGTTTTAATTTTCTCTTCAATTGCTCTTGCTCTTAGTTCGATATGTGTTGTTGCAATGTATGGATCCCCATAAGATAACAACACAACTTTTTTCTTTTTTGAATTTTCCAAAATCTCTTTTCCATCTTCTACTAACCATCTTTTTGCTGGTTTGAATTCACCTTTTGTGGATTTTTTAATTTTAGTAAGGTCTGATTTGCTTATTGGACTAGTAAATTGTTCAAGGTATACGATATCAGCTTTTGATAAAACATCTAGAGCTTCATTTGGAATTGATTTGAATCCTGAAATTCCTAATCCTATAAACCACAGCATTATTGCATTTTTCTGTCATGAAGTCTTTTTAAATGCTGTAGAGTTTTCTTTAGAATTTCAATTCCTCTTAGATATTCATCAATTGAGACTTTTTCATCAATTGTGTGAGCTTGGTGAGGATCCCCTGG
>CAYTNP010000039.1:6047-9612 GCA_964439165.1 uncultured Nitrosopumilaceae archaeon
GAGTCACCTTCTTTTCTTACTTTGACTTTACCTGGAACTACATCCATATGTCCACATAACATTATTTTTGGTGAACCAGTTCCTTTCTTTGCAATTACATTTCCTACTTCATCTATCTGAATATCTTCAAATCCTAAATCATCACATTTGTCAGCTAAAAATTCTGCCATTGGTTTTTCACTAAGTGATGGTGTGTACAATCTCAATGCTTTTTCAAGCATTTTTGTTGCAAATCTTGGGGTTACTGTAAAATGAGTGTCCAATTTACTTTTCTACTTTCATTGCGTAATCGAGCATTAGAGCAGGAATGTCTACATCACATACTCTAACTGTATTCTTGTATTCAGTTGTATTGTTAACTTCATGTACTACCAATCCTTTCTCATCACTTTCCATCAAATCTACACCTACAATATCTCCTTGAACTGCATTTTTTGCCTTTATGCACATCTCTTCCATCTCTGGTGTTACTTTACATGGCTCTGCTGTTCCACCTAATGCCATGTTTGTTTTCCAGTGTTTAGAAATTCTATAGATTGCTGCAACAATTTTGTCTCCTACCATAATTGCTCTGATGTCTCTTGGTGGTCTTTTTACAAATTCTTCAAGATAATGTATTTGGTAAATAGGATACATGTTTTCTCTACTTTCAATAACTCCTTCAGCTGAATCAACATCGTTTAATTTTGAAATTAATCTTCCCCAACTTCCTACTGTTGGTTTGATAACTTTTGGAAACCCTTCAGTCTCTAATGCTTGCAAAGCTGCGTCTTTTGAAAATGCAACTGTTGCATCAGGTGTTGGCACTCCTGATTTTTTAAGTAACATATGTGTAAATAATTTATTTCCTGCAAAGACTCCTGTGTTAAGACAATTGATAACTTTGACACCTAATCCTTCTAGTGCTGCAGTTGAATGCAAGTTTCTATAGTAACTAACACATCTTTGAATAACTACACCATAATCTTCTGGTTTTTTTCCTAAGTTTAATGCTAATTTTTTACAATCCACCATTTGGATATTGATGTTGTTTTTTTTACCTGCTTCTAGTAGAGCTTTTTCTTCCCAACGGATGGTATCGTAAAGAATTGTAACGTCAGGACTCACTGCCCCCAATCCTCGCCAACCGTTTGGGCAGGCTTTAGATCGAAACCATCTGATCCTTTTGCTAATTCAAAACTTGCACCACATTCAGGACATGTTACAATTTCGCCTTCAAGTGCATCACTTGGAATTGAAATATCTGCATCACATTCTTCACATTTGGCCATATTCTTTTCTCATATCTCCTCTTTATTTATCATTAATTATCTTTTTTTCAAGTCTATCTTCTAATGGAATTTCTATAAGATCACCCATTCTGAGACCCTTTAGACCTGCTGCAACAGCTTTTGCACTCTCATCGTCTTTTTCAAGACCCAATAATGACATCAAATAAGCAGCACCTGTCTTTCCGGCTAATTCTCCAAATACGATTCTTCTTCTATTTCCAACTGAGCGTGGAGGTATTGGCTCGTATGCTGCTGGATTTCTTAGAATTGCTGCAAGGTGTGTTCCTGCTTTGTGTTTGTATGCTGCAGACCCTACAATTGGTTTTGAATCATATGGTTTGATTGTTGTGTATTCTTCAATTAATCTGGATAAATCAAGTAACATGTCTAATCTAAAGTCATTTGGTGATTTGTATAGGTATGTTAGAGCAACTGCAACTTCTGCAAGTGGTGGAATTCCTGTTCTTTCTCCAATTCCATCAATTGTAGTATGAATTTGATCAACTCCTGCATCACATGCAGAAAATGCGTTAGCTACTGCCAATCCAATATCGTTGTGAACGTGTGCATCTAATGGAACATCTACAATATCGCTGACTTTTTTAACAAAATTATACATTCCAATTGGACGTAAAATTCCTACAGTATCTGGGAGACTAATTCTATCTACTCCTGCTTCTTCAATTGCTTTGCATACTTTGAGTAAAAATTCTGGTTCTGCTCTACTTCCATCTTCTACTGTAAATCTAATTTTTAATCCATGAGATTTTGCATACTCTACAGTTTCTACTGCTCTCTCTAGAGCTTCTTCTCTTGAAATACGTAGTTTATCTTTAAGATGTATATCTGAAATTCCTAAATATGCTGCACACCATTTTGCATCACAATCTAATGATGTATCGATGTCTTGTTTTAATGCACGTCCATGTGATACAATGTCTGCGTTTAATCCTTGTTTGATGATTGTTTTAGTTGCTTCTTTATGATCATTTGAAACTACTGGTGAGATTTCAATTTGATCAACACCAAAATAATCTAACATCCATGCAATCTGAATTCTTTGTTTGTTTGTAAATGAAACACCTGGGTGTTGTTCTCCTTCCCTTAGAGTACTATCTAACACTCTAATCTTTTTTGGAGTCTTGTCGTATGCGTTGTAGATGTTTGCATAGTGATTCGGATCTTTCATTGCTAAAATCGGTGACCTGAATAGATGATATAAACATATTCGTACTAGCTTCGTTGATAATGTGTGAAATTGATCCTAAACTAGTTTTGAATTTTAATTATGAACCGAAAGTCGTTTTTAGATAATTTTTCTCAAAATAATTACAGTATTGGTATCCATTACCCCTGGAATTTTTCTTAATGCATCTATGCTGTTATTGATGTCTGTAATGTTTGGTGCACTAATTATTGTTGTAATGTCGTATTGACCTGTAATTTCATAAACTGTTTTTACTCCTTCTAATTTTGCAAGCTTTAGTGAAACTTTGGATGTGTCTGTTGCAGAATCAACTGAAACTAGAACAATTGCACTAGTTGTGTTCTCTTCACCTAATTCTAGAGTGAATTTTTTGATAGTTCCATTTCCAACTAGGTTCTTTACACGTCTTCGTACTGCTGATTCTGAAAGTTTTAATTTTTTTCCAATATCTACAAATGATTCTCTAGAGTCTTCTTTTAGATACCCAATAATTTTCTCATCTGTTTTATCCTTGTACATTTCGTTTTTCTTCCTCTTCAGTTATTATGGTATCAAGAGCATGTAAAACTTTTGTTACATCTTCTTCTGTTATGACTAGAGGTGGAAGAATTCTTAGAATATTTCTTCCTGAATACAACATTAAGACTCCTTCTCGAATTAATCCCATTAGGATGTCTTTAACTTCAAATTTCATTTCAATACCAATCATCAATCCCTTTCCACGAATTTCTCTAATCATTGTGTGTTTTTCTTTTAGTTTTTCTAATCCTTCTCTGAATAATTTTCCCATCTTTTCTGAATTTTCAATTAATCCATCTTCAGTCAGTGCTTTGAGAGCTGCAGTTCCTGCTGCACATGAAATAGGATTTCCACCAAATGTTGATGAGTGTTCTCCTTTACTTATTGAAGCTAAAATATCTGGCCTAACTAAAGTTGCCCCCATTGGAACTCCTCCTGCAATTCCTTTTGCAAGACACAAAATGTCTGGTGCAGTATTCCAATGATCACATGCCCATAATCGTCCTGTTCTTCCTAATCCTGCTTGTATTTCGTCAAAAATCAAAAGGATTCCTTTTTCATCACAAAG
>CAYTNP010000040.1:0-9483 GCA_964439165.1 uncultured Nitrosopumilaceae archaeon
AGTGCATCATATTGATGTGCTCTGACCATTAATTCAATAGAATCTGCAATTACTTCTCTTGAAATCAATGATGATTTCATTCCTTCATGCCCCATTGCAATACCATCACTTACTGCAATTGTTGAAAATTCTCTTGGTGTTGCACCTGCAGCAGATACCCCTTCTTTGGCACTAAGTGCTAATTTTGGAAGATGTATGTTACAAGGTGTAGCTTCATTTCCAGTATGACACACACCAATGAACTGTTTTGATAAATCCTCATCATTCAAGCCCATGGCTTTGTACATTGCTCTTTGAGGTGATCTGCTTGTGCCTTCTACAACATTTTTACTGGAAATTTCCATAACATGTGAATTTCAGATTGCTATAATTTAGACTTTGTTGATATTATCTACAAGATTTTCATTGAGTTTAAATTCTGATTATATTGGATTATTTTATGGAAGAAAAACAACTTGCTTGTCCTGTTTGTCAAAGTAACAAAGCCGAGATTGCAGGTGAGAATGTAAAATTAAGTGGAAAATTTGAAGACAAGGAATTTCTTACAACTGACTTGACTGTTCTTAGATGTACAAAGTGTGGATACTACATGTTCTTTGATAAGATGGCAAAATTTACAACAAAAGATGAGTAATCTCTTATTTGATTAATTCTTGATTTTCTAATTGTAGTAACTGTGATTCAATTTCTTCAGGTGTTTCTGCACCATATGTGATTAGTATTTTATCATCTTCTACAATTTCATAATCTCTAATATCGTCAACTTCTTGATTGTTGATAAAGAATCTTAATTCGTAATCATCATTTGTACAAAAGTTTCTTCCATCTTGGAATTGGAAGCATTGATCATCAAGACCCAATGCTAATGTCTCAAAGAGATATCCCATTGTGACTCCTGTTGCATGTTTGTGAACAGTAGTACCGTCTCGTCCTTCAAAGTGAATCCAACTTGATTTGATTTGATAAGCTGGTGCTGAGAAATCAAATGTGTCTCCAAATATTTTTACTAGAATTCCTGCATGGGTGTGTTCACTACCTAAGGCACCTGCATTTTCAGGGCCTCCTGGAGCAGTTTCAGTCATATTGACAAACATCCATGCTGCATATCCTACAATTACTGCAATTATAGCTAAAACTCCAACTGCAATTAGGGTCTGTTTTCTTTTTTCTGCTGAATGTTTTGTAGCATAGTTTTCACGTTTTACTTCACGTTCTCTTCTTTCTTTTCGACCCATGAGATATTTTGAGTCTGAAATTTGCCCTAATTAACCATTCGTTGTATCTGATGACCTATCCACAAAATATTGATGACTTTTGAAAAAACATTTTCTTAATCTTTAAATCGATTTTTTATTCTAAAAAATTATGAAAAAAGCAGTAAAAGGAGCAATAATTATTGTAGTCTCTATTGTTGCTTTTTATGGAATTATGGGATTATTATTGTACAGTTAGGTATAATTTGAAAAAATAATATTTCTGATTTGATCTTGTTAAAGCAATAAATAAAATCATAATTCCTTATCGATATGAGTTGTATCTTTTGTGATATTTTAGATGGAAAAAGAGTTGGGCATATCATTTATGAAGATGAATCACATGTGGCATTTTTAGATAAATACCCAATTGATGTAGGGCATAGTTTGGTAATCCCTAGAGAACACCATGAAAAAATAACTGATATGACTTCTGAAAATGTTGGAAAACTATTTGCACTTGTCCCAAAAATTGCAAAAGCTATTTTGGATGCCACAGGAGCTGATGCATTTAGTCTTGGACAAAATAATGGTAAAGCAGCAAAACAAATCATTCCTCATGTGCATATCCATATCATTCCCCGATACAACCACAAGGGTACGATTTGGACCAAACGACAAATATCTGATGATTCTGAATTATCTGAACTTGCCAAAAAAACACGTAATGTGTTTACTTAGAATGGCCTGGATTATATCTTAGAATAGCTCCAACTTTACCTAAACTGGCTAACATACTTCCATGCTCTGCACTGCCTGAAATTACTTCTAATTCTGTTCCAGTTTTAGCTGCTATTAATTCCAAATAATCAATAATGTCTTGTTCTTTAACTTCTACTTCCATTGCATTGCATCCTGGACATGGTTTGTTTGTGTATTCTGTTTTCTTTGGAATTACAAGCGATCTTTCAACAATCTCTTCTTGGATGTGTTTGCAACGTTTACACACACCTTCAACTCTATTCAAATTTGTATCATCAGTAATAATTAGAGTTTGAACAACATTATTTTTTAGATACTCTATTACTTCTTGTAATCCGTATGATCCTTTTCCTGTGTTGCCGTTAATTTCTCTAAATAAATTTTCAATCAATTTTTTTTCTTCTACCATTCTGAAATTCCCTAAAATATCTGCAGATTTTGCAAATGCTTCTCTAATGCCTTCTGCACCTGAATATGATGCATCAATTGTAGATATGATATTATTTTGTAATCTATATTCTAAATAATTCCCATTGATGAAATCTTCTTTTGTAGGACCTGGACCTGAGACAATTAATCCTTTGACTGGATAAATATCGATAAAATATTCTCTGGTAGTTTGTGCAACTCTATTGTAAAAATAACTTAATTCCATCTCTCTTAATTTTTGAAATCTTTTTGCTGATTGACCCCCTTGTCGGTGTTTTCCTGCAACTCCAGAACCTGTTTGAGATAACACTTCGATTTTATCTCCATGCAATAATCCCCAACCTGCATCTTTAGCATCAATTGCAAGAAATCCTATTAGATTGTCGTCTTTTAGCATATCTTTTAGAATGTCTACATGAAAATGATCATCACATCTGTAAAGATATTGATTCAAATCTTTTGGAGGGTCTACTTCCCACACTGTTACCACCTCACTTCCTAACGGACCACCTTCTTCTGGGGGAAGTGCTCCACAAAACATTACCAGCCCCCTTTCAGGAGTTTTTTTGTATAGTTTTAACCTCTGAACCACTTTACCTAAAGAATCAACCACATGTGATCTAGTCAAATCTGATTTGATGTTATCTGCAGTTCCCTGTTCTTGTTGAAGCGAACTGATAATTTCATGTAGTTGTTTTCCTTTTGGAATGTATACTGTAATAAGCTCAGTTCCTCTACCTGATTTATGAGATAATTCTTCTAGAGTTTTTCTAATTTTGTATAGTTTAACTGAATCTTGTTTTTCAACATCAATTTTCTTCTTCATTTGTGATTTCTCCTCAGTTTGCGAATATTAATTGATTCACTTTGATTTTTTAAATTATAATTCATCAAATGTTTTTAGAAATACTTCTAATGGTTGATTTCCACGAATTTTGATAATTTTCTCATCATTGAAAACCAAAAACGATGGAGTCGCATCTATTCCTAATTCTTTACCAAAATTATGTATGGAATTTACTTTATCTTGATATTTTTTCTCATCAAGACATGTGTTGAATTTCTCTAAATCCAAATTTACTGTCATGGCAAATCTATCTAATGATTCTCTTGTGATCCAACCCGTACGTTCTCCTGCCCAATTTTTGTACACTTCATCATGAAATTCCCAATACTTTCCTTGGTCTTCTGCACAATAACTGGCCTCAGCAGCTAAAAGTGAGTCAGGACCATTTAGAGGAAAATCCTTGAAGACAAGTTTTACTTTGCCTGTTTTGATAAATTCATCATTAATTGTGTCTAGAGTATTTTGATGAAATTTGTAACAGTATGTACATTGATAATCTCCCCACTCTAAAACGGTAATTGGTGCATCAGAATTCCCTAATATTGGTGAACCATTATCAATTAAATTTGAAGCAGTTAATATTTTAGAATCTATTTGGGATTCTGAAAAAAATGTTAAAGAAAAACCTACTATGATTCCAACAATTACTGGAATTACTAGCAAGCAAATCTTCATGAAATAAAAAAATCAATTACTTGTAAAAATCTTTATCTTGTAGATAGAATCAATCTTGATTATTAATCAAAGTTAGAGCATAAGATGTTTTTTCAGAAATAAACTCATTATTGTGTGAAACATTGATTTTTTCTAATTTTTCATAAATTGATGTTTGATTAATCATTTTATCTAATTCTTCAAGAGAATGGTTTTTTGATTACCTCTATTGCTTTGTTTAGATTCTCTAATGAATCTGATAATGTCTTTTCAATGTATCCTGATGCAAAAATTATTCTTTGTTTGGGATTAATTTTCAAAATCATTTTTGCTGTTTCTAACCCATTCATTATGGGCATTTTTTGATCTAATATGGCAACATCAAAACAATTTTTTGGTTTATTGGAAAATTCTTTATGGTATATTTCTAAACACTTCATTCCATTTTCAGAAGTTATAATTTCACGATTGTTAAATTTTAGCCATTCTTTGTATAATTTTAGTATGTGTGGGTCATCTTCTGCAATCAATATTCTTGTTATATTTTCAGTTTTTTTTCAGCGAAATCAAATTGGTGATTTTTAATTTCGTTAATTTTTAATTTTATAGGCTCTAAAATCTTGGCAGTTCCTAATTCTCCAAATATCCCTGAAATTAATTCTGCAAACAAGTCATGATTGGAAATTATCTCTTTTTCTGTTTGACCACAGTGCTTTATCATTGCTTGAATGATTGATCTATAGCCTCCAATACCATACAACTCGATTAGATGTGATTCTGTAATTTCTGAAATTCTTTTAGTAAATGCCTCGTTGGCCCCATTTCACTTATTATCTCAAATTATTATTTTCATAACTAAAAGAACCGGATGTATTTTATGAAAATAACACTAATTTGTTCAAAGTTGTATGTTCTAAGATCAGAAAACAGGTATCCAATGGCTTAAATATATTCAAATTATGATAAAATTATGTCCGAATCAAAACAAATAACAGTATCAAAAAACGGTGTTTCAAAACTAGCAATAGTTGCATTAGCTTTGGTATTTGTAGCAGGATTATTTGTTGTAGGATTTGATCAGGGTCATATTTTCAGTCTTGTTTATGGTGAGCAAGCATTTACTGATCTATACATCCATGAACTTACTCACGATATGCGACACGCAGCCGGTTTTCCATGTCATTAGGAGTTTAACATCATGAAAACAGCAATTTTCTTATTTATCGTATTAATTTCTGGCGCTACATCTGGTCTTATTCATGGTTCAGTAAATTTTGCAATTGTAGAACCATATCTTGATCAAGCAATTGGAATTGAAAATCAAAATTTGTTTGCATCAGGTGAAGAAGAAGATACTCCAGAGTTTTGGGTAGAGTATGAGGGTTATAGAATGTGGCAAAAAAGTGGCCAAATTTTAGCTGGAGTAATTTTGGGTACTTCTATTGGTTCATTATTTGGAATTGTTTTTGCCTTGTCTCGAAATTCATTATCTGGAAATAATGATCTCAAAAAAGCAATTCTTCTTGCTGGAGTCATGTGGTTTACAATGTATATTATTCCATTTTTGAAATACCCGGCAAATCCTCCAACAGTAGGTGATGGTGAAACTGTTGTTCTAAGAGCAATTTTGTATTTGTCATTTATTGCAATTTCAGGTTTAGGTGCATTTGGATTTTACAAGTTATCTACAAAGTTGCAAAAAAACAAAAAAATCATCTCACTTGTAGGATATACTGTATTCATCAGTGCAGTATTTGTGATGATGCCTGAAAATCCTGATGAAATTACAGCTCCTATGGATTTAGTAAATGAGTTTAGAATAATGTCTGTTCTTGGTGTATCTTCATTTTGGATATCTATTGGAATTATTTTAGGTCTATTTTGGAATAAATTAAAACCTCATCAAGAGACTAACCAATCTTATAATTAGCAATTCTAACTCTCTAGAATGAGAATTATATAGCCTCATTTAAATAACCAATTATTAATTTCCATACCATGTCAAGAAAACTGACATTGCCACAATTAAAAAAATACGATATCACTCAAAAAGTAATCGAAGCATTAGCTGATTCAGAATCAAGAGCAATTTTATTTTCAATTGTTAGAAAAGGAAACACTGCAGCAGAACTATCTGTTAAATTAAAAATTCCCCTAAGTTCTGTTTACAAAAAACTAGCAGATCTTGAAGAACTAACTCTAGTTGAAGTTGAAAAATGGGATATTTCTGATAAAGGAAGACGATACAAAGTTTACCGAAGTAGAATTAGTAAAGCTGATGTATCCATACGTAAACCTGAACCAAGTTTAGTTCTTGTTCCAAACAAGTGATAATATGACAAAACCCAACATTATACAATTATCAGAATTTGATGTTACTCAAAAAATAATTGAATCACTTAGCAATATTTGCACAAGAGCCGTTTTATTTTCAATCAAAGAAGAGTCAAAAGATGCAACACAGATTGCCGAAGAACTAAAAATTTCTATTTCAACTGTTTACAAAACACTATCTAATTTAGAAGATTTAGCTCTTGCCGAAGTAGATAAATTTGTGATATCTTCTGAAGGAAAAAAAATCAAACAATATCGATGCAGAATTGGTAAAGTAGAAATCACTTTGGAGAATTTAGAACCTAGACTGAATTTGTATCCTAACACCTTGATGAGATCTGATTCCTAGGCTGACATTCTCATTCTATAGATTTAGAATGAAAATTTAGAATGAAATCCTCCTTTAAATAATTAGCTTATCCTAAATTTTTTAGAATATGAAACGACAGATAATTTTGACAGCAATTATTGCAATTGCAGTAATTGGTGTTGCAACTATTCCTTTTGTCCAAAATGTTCAAGCACAAAGTTTGATCCCTGATTGGATTAAAAATAATGCTGGATGGTGGGCTGAAGGTGCAGTCGATGATGCAACTTTTCTAAATGGAATTACATTCCTAATTGAAGAAGGTGTCATCAACGTTTCATCTGAATCAAAATCTATTGATGTTGATACATTGACTATTGGTTTTATTCCAGTTGAAAAGGCTGATGAATTGACTCCAAAAGCACAAGCTCTAGAATCATTTCTAGAATCTAAACTTGGCATAGATGTTGAAATAGTAGTCCCATCTGGATATGAGCCAATTATTGAAGGAATGAAATTTGGTCATATTGATGCAGCCTTTATGGATACTGGTCCTGCATGGATTACTCACCAAAGAACTGGTGCAGAAGCTGTTTTGGCAGAACTTGTTAAAGGTAAAGTAAACTATCAAGCAACTGTTTGGACATTAGCTGAAAATGACTCTATTCAATCAATAGAAGACACACTTGGTAAACGAGTAGCATTTACTAGCATTACTGGCTCTTCTGGTTTTGTTAGACCAATGGGTACTCTAGTTACTGATGGACATGTAAACATTGAAGGTGATGATATTGTTGCATTACAATCTGCATTGACAAACAACTTTGAAAGTCATGTATTTGCAGGTGGTTACAAAGCAGCATTGACATTACTTCTTAATGATCAAGTAGATGTTGCATTTGGTTCAGATATTGCTCCGCAAAAATATCTTGAATTAGAAGAACAAGCAAAATTACGTCCAGTTACAACAATTGGACCTGTTCCATCTCATGTATTCATGGTAAATTCTGAGATGTCAGATGCTACTAAAGATGCATTAGTTGATGCATTAATTGAACTCAATTATGATGAGAATAATGCAATTTTGACTGACTTGTATGGTGCAGAAGCACTAGTTCCAACTACAACTAGTATGCACATTGGTGAGTTTGGTGACTTTATCAACGCACTAACTGGTCTTGATCAACTTATTCTTGATAAATATAACAAGAGCAAATAAAAACTGGAATTCTGGAAATGAAACAAATTCAGATGACCAAAAACCCTCCTTTTTCCTTAATTTCTACAAAAAAAATTATCCAAATGAGTAATGTTTGGACATCATATGATTCTAAAAATTTTGCACTAGAGGGAATTAATTTATCAATTGATAGGGGAACTAACTATTCAATTGTTGGGCAATCAGGTTCTGGAAAATCCACCTTACTAAAATTAATGAACGGGATGATGATACCAAGTAAAGGGATTATCAAAATAGATTATGTCACTCCTAAAATGAATGATAAAAAATTCAAAAAAATGATGCATACAATTGGGTACATTCCACAAAGTTTGGGATTGGTAAAAAATAGCTCAGTAATTGAAAATATTCTTCTGGGTTCTTTGCCAAGATTAACCAAAATGCAATCTCTTTTTAAGAAATTTCCAGAACATGAAATTACAGAAGCAAAAAGAATAATCAAACTAGTTGGATTATCTGGAAAAGAAGAACGTAAAGCCTACATGTTAAGTGGTGGTGAAAAGAGAAGAGTTGCAATTGCTAGGGCATTAATGCAAAAACCAACGATTTTGTTAGCAGATGAGATAGTTTCTGAATTAGATCATGTCACTGCTAGAGAAATTATGGACTTGATTGCTGATGCTCAAAAAAGAATGAATCTAACTGCAATCATGGTTCATCATGACATGCAATTAGCATTAGAGTATGCAAATAGAGTTGCAGTGATTAAAGAAGGTAGTAAAATTTTAGAAATTGGAGTTGAGGGTGATAACATCGTTGATTTTCAAACAGGTGATATGACTACACAAGAAATTATGGAGATGTATTCTGATGACCCCCAAAAATAATATTATAATTGGAATAATTGTTGCATTACTTGTTTTAACATCTTATAATGTAGGTGCAAATCCAGTTGAATTTTTCGAAGGATTGCCTAATCTTGCAATTGTTTTAGAAGAGATGGTTGAAGTTGAACCAAAGTACATTCCTACTGCGATTTGGGCAATGTTTGAAACAATACAGATGGCATTCATTGGAACAGTAATTGGTATTGCAATTGCATTACCCCTAAGTATGCTTGCTGCAAGGAATTTGAATAGTAAATTCGTTTATGCTCCTATTAGAGCAATTCTTGCTGCAATTCGTACATTCCCATCAATTTTGTGGGCATTACTCTTTGTAATTATGGTGGGTTCTGGTGCATATGCCGGAATTTTGGCAATTGTCATGTATACAATTGGATTTATTGCAAAATTACAGTATGAGGCAATTGAGACAATTGATTCTGAACCTATGGATGCAGTTGGTTCTATTGGAGTATCCAAAGTACAACTAATCACATATGTTGTAATTCCAGAATCAGCTTCTCATTTACTTGGCCAAATGTTGTACATGTTTGATTATAACATTCGTCAAACCAGTATACTTGGATTAGTTGGAGCAGGTGGAATTGGATTTTACATTATCAATTATATCAAATTCTTTGAATATGGAAAAGCTGCAGTTTTTATGATTGTAGTATTAGTTACTGTTTTGATAATTGATTGGGCAAGTGTAAAGATTCGTGATAAGTACATCATAAAATCCCAACACGGAATGGAAGTTACTGCAAAATAATTTTAAAATTTTATGTGGTAATTTTGTCTAGTTGATTAGATGCTGTAGCAGTCTTTACTTCTCTTGCAATTCTTTTACCCATACTCATTGTCTCATTGAATAGTAGAGAATAGTATGGGGA
>CAYTNP010000041.1:0-3254 GCA_964439165.1 uncultured Nitrosopumilaceae archaeon
TGATTTCTCCAATGTTAGATAGATTGTTAGTTTTGGTAGATACAAAATTAATTGTTGAATCTTTTCTCTAATAATGTGAATGTAATCAGTTTTTCCATAGAATTGATCAAAGTGTTCTCTTGTATGTCGTCTAACATCTAGTTGATGATAATATTCAACTCTTTTGGGATCTGGCTCCATAGGGGAAGATGCGGCTGAAGATTGATCAAGAAGTACATTTCCACTCGGATCAATTATTCCTAAATGCACAATCTGAGAATCTGCATTAAAAATCTCCTTTGCTAATTCTTTAAAATCTGACAAGATAATTTTAGTGAGTTGAAATTTTATAAAAATATGTTTATTCCCAAATACGACAATCTCTTAATTTTGATATATCAAAAACAGATATTTTTTTAATTTTTGTTATTATTATGGATGTATTGGTATTTTTTGGAGGTAATTATAGTGCGTAATTAAAAAATTAATTACTTGTTTATTCTCCTTTTCTTCCAGAAATTCTCCATTAATTGTTCTGCTTAGATGTTTCAAATCCGTCTTTAATCTTTGCCTGCTTTTTTCAAACTCTTTTACATCCTCTGATTTTAGGAATGATTTTAATTCAGTTTCATCTCGAATTATTTCTTTTTCCAAATTTAGAATCTGATGAGAAATTCTGCTTATCATGAATATTAATTACAACATTATTAAAGATAATCTTGTTTATCTTTGAAGTTAATTTTAATCAAATTTTTAGCATGAAATTAAACATCTTTAAAGAATTTTTGTAATCATTCTTTTATTCCAGATTTTTGATACAATTATGGTAGTAGTCAACTGAAAAAAACATCCTTGTAGTGATGATGGATGGATACGGAACATGGGTTCTTACATCTGGTTTCAGAAGATTACTATCTATTTTTTCGCAATAAAAAATTAAATTATTTGTATGTAAGATGATACTTTAGTTCATCTACTTTTCTCTTTATGTCTTCTGCAATTCTTTCATACATATCAAATGTTTCAGCGTTAATTTTGAGATCTCTTTGTATCTTCCACTGGGATTCGATAATTATTTTAGAATCCTTCTTTACACTCTTATTCTTAGGAACATATCTTGAAACTTTGATTGTTTTCTCCTTTAAGAGATACCTTGTCATTAAGATACGTAATTTTTGATCTTGATTTAGTTCGTCAGATACATTGTCCCTAACTAGTCCCGGCGGCAATGTGGTTAATTTTTGGTAGCCGCTCCAGATGAATTCTTGAACTTTCGAGTGAACAAGCCCTTTCTGGATTGTTGTAATCGTTCCCATATCCAATGGTCCTAGATTCATTGTTTTGGGAAATGACAAAATGAATCTGAGTTTATACCAAGAATGCTTATGAACCCCCATTCCAACGTGGCCTCCCATCACATAATCACATTTTACAAATTCTTGTTTTTTTAAAATTTGAATCAAATCTATGGGCGAGTTCTTTATTTCTATAACTCCTAGACTCCCAATTCCATTATCAGTTCCAAGAAATATTGATTTTGGATAATCTTGCTCAAAATCAAATCTCTCTTGTGGAATAGATGTTCTTATTCCAAACCTTTCAAAATGCTCTTGAAGTTTTTACAATTCTGGCGGGATTTGAATTAAAATGCTCATTGTTCAATATTATAACTAGATGATTATAAGGAATATGTCTAAATTCCTGTAAATCTATAATCTTTATCTAAATATTCTTAAATATTTGTTTAACCATAATATTCTATGATGTTGGATGATAAAGATTCGCAAATTCTTAAATTATTACTTTTAGACTCTAGACAATCGGCTAGACAACTTTCACTAAGAATGGGACTCTCCACAGTAACCACCTTATCTAGAATAAAAAAATTAGAAGAAAAAAAGATAATTCAAGGTTACACTGTACGTCTTGATCATGAAACACTTGGGTATGAACTGACAGCAATAATTGAGATTACTACAAACAAAGGAAAGATGTTGGAAATTGAAAATTTAATCGCAAAACATGATAATGTTATTGCAGTATATGATATTACAGGTGGTGCCGATACATTAGTTATTGCGAAATTCAAAGAACGAAAGTCTTTGAGCACATTTGTGAAAAAAATATCTGCAATACCAAATGTTGAAAATACTATCACTCATATTGTTTTAAACACCATCAAAGAAGATGATAGATTCATCTGATTTCTTACTCTTTGGCAATTTTCTCTTTGTTTAGAATTTTTCCTGTCATATAATCTACTTCTAACCCAATCTCTTGATGATTTGAATTGACAACGACTGAAGTAATGTTTGGTTTGTCTAAGGATGTTATGGATTCTAACTCAAAATTTTCATATCCATCATTTAGTAATTGTTCTTGAACAATCTTCAAAACTTTAGAGTCATTTAATGAATTTCTTTTATGTGTTTTTAACGCTAACATCAATAATACAACTATAATTAATAATCCAAATCCTGTCTGAAACCAAAATAACACCATTCTAATATGTCAAATCCTTCCAACTTATACGTTTAAGATTACATTCACACTTGTTTCTTTTTCCACATTTTGGACAGTTGCAATCACAGTTAATCAGTGCAATATCGCATCCAATACATTTTGTGTATTCTGCAAAATCTTCTCTCATATGGAAAATAATCATACATGAAAATTAAGTTTAAATTTTTTTTACTTAACATTTATTTAATTTTTAAAGTTTATTTTAAAAAAATTTAACCACCAGTTGCTGCATCAAATAATGCACATTCACATTTATCTCTCTCACCACAATATGGACACTTGCAATGACAATGTGGTAATGTGTAATAACAATCATGGCATTGATTAAAATCTTCAAACTTTTCTTCTGTTTTCTGATTCATATTGAATTTCAATAGAAATCATATTTTAATGACATGATTAAATTATTAAAAATATTATTAAAATAAAAGATTATTTTTAAAAGAATTTTTACTTTTTTAGACTATCTCTTTATATTCTATTTTCTGTAGAATTATTTAATGTCATGGGTAGTACAATGTCCTAAACACGGTTCAGTTGTTGAAGATTACCATTTTCAGGCATTACATCAGTTAGAACTCCATAGCAAAAAAATTTGCCAGATGAATGAAGATTCTTCATTTCTCTTTGAATCTTTTGAGCAAGAAATGTGGGAAATCAGAGAAGAGAAATTATTGGAATCTTTAGATCTTTTAGATAATTAGATAGTAATCATCCATTCCTGCAGATGATTTTTGTAGAATATAGTCAAG
>CAYTNP010000041.1:3354-5396 GCA_964439165.1 uncultured Nitrosopumilaceae archaeon
TTTTCCTCGATGTGGCCAATGTGCAAATCATACTCCTCATGAAAAAGACAAAATGCCATACTTGATTTATCATTAAATGCAATTCCTTTTAAATTTCTTTACAGATATTTAGAAAATTTATGATTTGATAAAAAATATTTCAGATATTTCATAGTTTTGTTTAAATATTTTTTTCTAATATTTTGAGTGTGGATACTGCTTTTATTTTAATAACATGTGAACTGGGTTCTGAAAAATCAGTTATTTGTGAATTAAAGGATGTAAAATCTGTAAATGAGGTCCATGGTACCTTTGGGATATATGACATAGTTGCAAAGGTTGAGGATTTTAATGTCCAGAAAATTTTAGATATTACAATAGGAAAAATTAGAAAAATCCCACATGTGCGTTCTACACTTTCTTTGGTTGGAATACCTGAACAATCTTAGGAGAAAGATGGCAAAAGCCTTTGTTTTAATAGTAAATGAATCTGGAAAAGAAGATTCTATAATTTCCAATTTGAGAAATGTTCCAAGCATTTCAAATGCTTATGGTACGTTTGGTACTTATGATTTAATTGTAAAATTAGAATCTTCAGATTATCAAAATATTCAAAACGACATATCTAATGAAATTCGTCAAACCCCTTTTGTAAGATCTACCCTGACATTGTTAGTTAATGATGTAAATGGATTCTCCAAAGTTCAAGAATCAGAACAAAAAATACTAGATACTCATTTGGCACAAGCATACATTACAATTCATTGCCCAAAATCCCATGAAGAAAACATTATGAATTTTCTGCAATCAATTGCGTCCGTTATAGAGGCATATACTCTCATTGGAAATTATGGAATAATCTGCAAGGTTGTGGCACCTACATACAATGACATTTCTGATATCATCAGTAAAAGAATTAGGAGAATTTCTGGAATACAATCAACGATTACTAATAATATCATAAATAATCAGGGATTTGAAATGTAATGTTCTAGGTAAATGCTAAAACTTCTCCCTTGGTGCATTTTTCTTTAAATTCTTCTTTGTCTTTATTACTCTTGATTTCTTTGGACATGTAAGAAATACTTTTTTGAGAAATTTATTGTGTCTGATAACAATTCTTAAAAAATGTGTAAAAACTGATAAAAAATTAAACAGATTTTCAAATTTAAAATTTCTTCTTCTAATACCAAAGATTCCAATACTATTCATGGCTGAAATTTAAAAATGTGAATGCCCCCTGGTTCTGAGACTAGAAAATGAAGATGGTATGTTGATTTGTGTCTCATGTGATGGATGGGTTGCCCCATTTCCCTGATTTTTTACAACTTTTCAAATCTTGTCTATTAAAAAAATCTGGAAAAAATTAAATTCCATGTGGTAGAATTTACAAAATCACAACAGGTATTATTTTCCAAGGTGTATAAGATCATTTGTAAACATTAAGGTGTAAAGTTTTTCCAGAGATCAAAAGGAGATGCAAGTATACACCAATCTATTAAAGATAAATTAATTGAAATAAAAAGAAAAGATTAGTGATCAGGAATGTCCTGAACAACTAGTACATATGGTTCACCCAAAGGATATGTGTCACCATAATTCCAAAAATAATACACTTTACCATAGGTCTCATCTAGAATTGGTAGCAATTCAGCTAATTCTTCATCAGTGAGTTCTGGGAAAGTTGCTTCTGCTCTTGGAAATTCGGTCTTGTGATAATGCCAATATTTTTTCTCATCGTCTGGAAGTTCTCCATAATGATCTGAAGTAATGACATATTCAACACCATATGGTTTGTCTTGATCAGTCATGCCATAAGGATAAAGCAAGCATGCTGCAGTCATATCATCATATACCTTACAATGATGATGAACTATAGTTTGTAGTAGATGATCAGTAGGACCATGAGATTTTTCTACATCAAGATGTCTGTTTGCATGAATATGAAGATCATTGAATCCTAGAACATTTGGATAGTCAACTTGTCTTGGATTTAATGATTCATTGTAAAGAGGTTCTGAATCATGATGTTTCATTGATTTTTCTGAATCATGATGTTTCAT
>CAYTNP010000041.1:5496-9482 GCA_964439165.1 uncultured Nitrosopumilaceae archaeon
TTCTGAATCATGATGTTTCATTGATTTTTCTGAATCATGATGTTTCATCTTATCCATGTGAGCCATATGTTCAGACATATCCATAGATTCCATTTTCTCAATCTTCTTGCTCATATGAGCAATCATCTCATTTTGTTTTTCAAATGAAAGTGTATTCCATTTTTGAATCATCTGAGATTGATGGTCTTCATGAACTGCATCCATTCTATCAAGTAAAGAATTGAGTTCTGTGATTGATACAGATGGTTGTTGTTTAGAAACATCAGAACAGAGTTGATCACCACAAACCTTGTTTTTTGTAGATGAACCATATTTCTGATTGTGGGTTCCTGAGGCTTTAGCAGCTTCTGCATTCTGAAAGTCAACCACAGAAATGGTTACTATCGAAAATGTTACTGCCAATAAGGCCAATACCATTACAGTATTTTTCATTAAAATAGAAAAAACCAGAACCACATATAAGATAAAATACATTTTTCACAAACGATTCTCAAATGTGGAAATCGTTAATGGGAATTGTCTATTTTTGTAATATACCATAATTAGGCAATACACTCTATGAAACTACGATTAAAGAATATGGAATTTTCAAAAAACATGGGATTCTATGCCAAGATTACAAGAAAATGTCTTGTTTGTGAGAGTGCAAGAGTATTTTCTCATGAATTAGGAGTATCTTGCGATGATTGTGGATCTTCAATAGACTATGAAGAAAATAGTTGTAATAGGATTTAGGCTACCAATAGTCACTAACGCCAAATCCAGAATTTTCTACAATTTGAATATCTAAAGATTCCAAACCAAAATTCACATAGATAGCTTTGAGTCTGTTTTGATAAAGAAAATACTTTTTTCCATCATCAGTAACCACAGAACCGGTAACTTTTAGAATTTTACTTTCTTCAAGTTCTTTTACTCGTCTATATGCAGTAGTCATAGGAATATTACATTCTCTGACAATTTCTACAACAGACTTTGGTTTTGTGATTGTGAAATTCATAATAGTTTGAGAGTATTGATCAGATAAAGCTTTGAGTATTGCTTTTCTTAAATCAGAGTCTTTTCCTAGAACTTTAAAGTCAGCCAAGTAATTTTCGTGATTTAGCATGCCATATAATGTTGATTGAAAAATGAAAAAAAGGGATTACCCTTGTACTATTTTGTCCCAAGATTTTATGCCGCCTTGGAGAATCTGAAAGTCAATTCCTTCTTGAGCCATGACATAAGATGCAATTGTTGCCCTATTCCCAGAACCACAAATTACCACTACTGGTTTATCTGTAGGAATTGAGTCCATTCCACCTGGCTGAAAGATTTCAGCAAGAGGAATATTGACTGAACCTTCAATCATTGATCGTTGTAGTTCTTCAGGCTCTCTGACGTCAAGTAGATAGATATCATCATTTGAGTTTATTTTTTGCTGTAATTCCAGAGAATCAATTACAACTTTAGTACTAATTGACAAGTCCTCTGAGAGATTCTTCATACCACCATCAAGATAGAAAGTTTGAATTCCCATCTCAGTCATTGTTTGGGCTGTTTGTTTAGCATTTGAACCATCGTCATCAACAAGAATAATTTTGTATGTTGATGCTATTTCAGGAAGTCTGTTCTGGATAGTTTTTACTCTTTTCTCAAGTGTATCTCCAATCAAAACATCATGAGATGCACCAGTAATGTGGCCTTTATGGTATTGTTCAGCAGATCTGATATCTACAACAAAAACTTGTTCTTTGTTTTTTAATAAAACATCAACCTTGTTGTAATCTACTGCCAATGTATCAACAGTTTCAGAAGAATCATAGTTTGTAGCAATTACGCCAATAATTGCAACTATTACTGAAATTCCTGCAACGATTCCAAGATTTCTTGTTTGCATAAATCAAAATGTCAATTTTTGTTATTATACTAAAAACATATTTTCCAGATATAGCTTTCATGTATGGAAATCGTATTTCTGTAATATATGGAAAAAAGAATTATTTTATTTAATGAGTTTTACACATACGGTAAAAACCCAAAAGAGTATTGATGGTGCAATTTCAGACATTACAGAGAAACTCAAAGATATAGGATTTGGAGTTTTAGAAACAATAGATTTTAAGAAAATTTTTTCTGAAAAAGGATTAGAATTTGCAGATGATTACAGACTAATGGAAGTATGTAATGCAAACTTGGCAAAACAAGCACTAGAGGCAAATCCTGATTTGGGATTGTTATTACCGTGCACAATTGCTGTATATCAGAAAGACAATGAGAACTATATCAGCTTGGCAAGACCTACATCACTACTTTCAATGGTGTCTGATAATAATTTCAAATTTTCAGGCAAAGAAATCGAAGATAATCTCATCAAAATAATCGAGAGTGGGAAATAGAAAATGTCATTTTTCAAAACTGTTAAGAAAAGACGCTCTATTAGGAAATTTTCAGATAAAAAAGTAGAAAAATCAAAAACTCAAAAGATCCTAAAAACCGCTTGGATGAGTCCATCTGCCATGGGAAAACAGAATTTCAAAATTATCATAGTGGATAATTCAAAGAAAAAAGAGAACCTGGTAAAGGCAACATATGACCAGAAATATGTTAATGCTAGTTTAGTTTTAGTTTTCTGTTCAGACCCTAAAAGAATAAAATTTATGGGTACACGAGGAAAAAATCTTTTTGCAGTACAAGATGCCACAATTGCAGCATCATATGCTCAATTAGCCGCAACAGAATTAGGATTATCAAGTGTGTGGATTGGACATTTCAAAGAAAAAGCAGTTGCAGATATAATCAAAACAAAACTTAGACCAGTCGCAATTATTCCAATAGGATATGCAGATGAAAAACCAGGAAAAAAAGAGAGTCAGAAAATTAAAGATTTGGTTAAACGTATGTAATTTTTGAAAAAATTGTTGTTTTATCAATCATACTGGTACCGTATCAAGTTTGTTACACATGATTCAGCGTGGGATTTCAGATCGAAGTTTTAATTTTCTAATCTAATTTTTGAACTACAATTTAACCTAGGAAATATGGATATTTCTTTTAAAAACTGACTTGAGAAGTGCGCATATGATTTGCACACCAAATTTTGTTGACCACATGTTGGTTTAGTAAAATTTCATACATTATTTGTAAAAATCAGTAGTTCATCTAAGATTAGTTATTTCCAGTTATGAATTCCCTGTACTGGGCACACTCCAAGTCACCCAATCTGAAAACCTTACAGAATTTCTCTTGAGTACAGAAATTTCTCTATTTAGTACTCAAAGTAAAGTAAGAGAAAACTTCCCAGAAAAACTCTAAGAGAATACTGTGTTTTGATTCTTGTTTAATGGGTTCTACTCCAATTGGTTCAGGAGTCATGCAGATATTTTTGGATTCCAGCCAGACTTCTCCTGATGGACAAACCTCATGTTCTAGAACGGATTGAAACTCTACATTGTAAATTTGTGGTTCAGGCACCATACATGTTCCATCCGATGATATCGGTTCTTCTCCAGGGGGACACTCTTGTTGAATGTTGTGTAATTCAACCATCTCTTGTGTTGATTCTTTTATTGTTGCATCTTTGATGAGAATTTCTTGTGGGGGTTCAACTGTATGAATAATTTCATTTTCATTTTGTTGTGATTTGATTGGCGTTTCGTTAGATAATTCATCTGAATCAACTAAAATGATTTGTTCTTTATTTTCAGTTTCAAAATTCACATTATGTTGTTGTGATGTGTATCCTGTTGTTCCAGAATATGTTTTAATCATGTTATCTCCAAAGGTGTAGAATTTCTCATCAAAGTAATTTCTGTTATTATTTACAACTAGTGAGAAATCATCTGTACCCTCAGTCAATCTAGTCTCATAAATTACAATATTTTCCTCAATTAGTGGTTGTTCCATGGACAACTTCATTGCCTGTTGTCCGTAATTGGTTGAAACTTTGGCTGTAATTGTTCCACATGTAGAGTATGCTTGGAGAGATACCAAATCAGAATCTGCAT
>CAYTNP010000042.1:0-9467 GCA_964439165.1 uncultured Nitrosopumilaceae archaeon
GTTGATTAATGATAATCCTGCCATGTAAATCATCAAGTTTTGAGTTGATGGAATTTTTTCATCAAGATTACTGAGTAACTCTTTTTGACGAAAACTCTTTACAATGTGAGACAGAAACACAAGGGGAAATACCAAAAATAGAAACTCTATTCTGATTTGCAAAAAGTGCTCAGATATTTTTTCAACATCTGAAATTAAAATGAAAATTACATAAAATATTATGACTGCAAGGCTTATCCAAAGAAGTTTCTTTTTTATGTGTTGTAGTATTTCCATATTTTTCTCAAAATCTGTTTTAATATATCTAATTAAACGTTGAAAGTTCTTAGAGTTTATCTCTCAAGTTTGAATTAAAAATATGGAAAAAAGAAAAAATTAACTTGTTGGATTCATTGCAGCAGCACGTTCTTTTGCTTTTTGATCTACTGGAGCATCTATGTATTGACCAGGTTTTGCATTACAGTCGCCAACATTGACTGAATAACCATCCAAAGTCTCAGCAATACATCCTGCATCAGTTAATGCCACTACCTTAACTATCTCCATATTTGTTTCAGGTGCAGTATAGAACATCAAGTATGCAAACAAGGAACCGCCAATAATGACCAGAACCCCTGTAATGATTACAATTGATTTTACCTGAAAATTTTTCTTTTCTTTTGGTCTAATTGCAGACATTTCTCACTATAATTAAGGTGACTTTACTAATAGCCAGTTTGGTGCATTTGTCGAATATGTCTGTGTTATAATGCAAGGAAAATGTCTTCGGAATGCTCTTTTTTATCATCAAGAAGTTTTGAAAATTCTTTTCTAAACGTATGTTTTAAAAGTTTCATATTTTTTACTCTGTAGAATGTTTTTCTGTCTTTTTCATATTTTTCAATTACATTATTGTTTATCAATTCAGAAAGATTCCATGAAACAGTAGATGGACTCTTGTGTGTCTTTGATAAAATCTCCTTAAAACTCGCATTCTTTTTTACGACAATAAACAAAAGAATCTCTTTTTTTGTTGGTTTTCTCAAATTTCTTATAATATCGTATTCATCTTCATCAATGTCTAGAGAATAATATCGCTTGTATCTTGTATATTTTTTTGATTTTATTTTTCCTTGTTTTTCTAGTTTTTCTAGATGATGTACAATTACTCCATTTTCTAGTTCTGTTTCATTCATTATTCCCCTTACGTGAATTCCTGGATTATTTTGAATGATTTTTGCTATGATGCTTATTCTATCCAATTATCTTGTTGGAAATTTTTTAATATCTAAGATTTTTGATTAGAATAATTCAAGTCTTAACAGATTCTAATTTTAAAAAAAATGAAAAATAAACAAAGTTGAAGACTAAAGCTTACTTTCCAAAAACAATACTACAAAGTTATAAAAAATAGAATTGGTACAATTGAGAAATGTACCAGATCAATAATTAACAAATTTCAAAAAATGTCCTTTGTATGAAATCAAAAACAGTTTTGTTAGCAATCATGACTGTGATTATTAGTACTGCAAGTGTAGATGCATTTGCAGATCATGGGCAAGTAGAAGTATCTATTGCTCCTGGTTCTGGTACTCCTGGTTGTGAAACAACTAACGAATGTTACATTCCGCATGAAATCACAATAGATGTAGGTGGCGAAGTAATCTGGACAAATGATGGTACATCCAATACTACTGTAACAAGTGGTAATCCTGGTGATGGACCTGATGGAGTATTTGATTCTGGATTAGTTGGTCCTGGAGAGTCATTCTCTTTCAAATTTGAAGAGCATGGTGAATACCACTACTTTTCTATGATTCATCCATGGATGTCTGGAGTTATCATTGTTCAAGAAGAACATGGTGATGAACATGGTGATGAAATGCAAATGGATGAGCATGATGAGGAAATGATGATGCCTGAAGGTGATGCAACTGCAACAGGAATGTTGTCAGATGGCACAATGGTATCAATTTGGACTTCAGAACCAACTGCAGGAGAAGCAATGGAAATTTCTATTGAATTTGCAGATAGAGAACATGTTAACCACGATATGTTAGTTACACAAAACGGTGAAGAAGTTTTGCACGATGAAGGTGCACATCATCATAAAGGCACTGGTGTACATACAACAGCACCACTAAGTTCTTCTGATTCAGTAGACATCACAATTACCTTCCAAGGTTATGGTGTTGATGATCCTAAAACAGGACCAATTGGTGAACAAGTAGTATTTTCAAACGTTGTCCCAGAATTTGGTACAATTGCCATGATGATACTAGCTGTTGCAATCATAAGCATCTTAGCTGTAACTGCAAAATCTAGAGTCGTTCCAAGATTTTAGGAACTCCTTTTTCTTTTTTTCTATTTGCGTCCATTTATCCCCAATTTAGTAGGTGAATCTCTGAAGAATTGAATTTACTGTCTTAGATAATCAAGAATTCTTGAGATCACCAGATCACTGTTTGCATCAGAACCTGTGCTGATTAACAAAAGTGTATGATCATTTACAGCAAAAGTGTATCTAATAATATCTTCATATCTTGCCATTGCATAACGTACTGGACCCTGGATTCTCTTTGAAAGTAATACCTGGTTTGAATTTTGCACCAACACCCCTTCCTCAAAATAAATTTCTAAATCCTCATGAAATTCTTCTTCTAATGGTGATAAATGATTATGATAAATTCCAACAAAATCTATCTCATCACTAGTATCCATTATATCTGATAGAATTCCAGTACAACAATTCATTGAGTACTAATAGAGGACATTTTATTTAAACTGGTACATCTATCGAATGAACTTTTGTTCAGAAATTATTGTTTGCCTAATCTTTCTTTCAGTTCTTCAATTCTAGGTACGCCTGTAAATGCGAGTACATCATCAATAATTACTGCTGGTGCCACAAAAACTGGAAATTTCTCTAAAAATTCAGGCTTCTTTGAAATGTCGACTAGTTCATAATTTACATCAAGATCATCTAATATTTTTTCGATTTTATCACAGCCTGTACATCCTTCTGATGTCAAAACCTGAACCTTCACAATATTCTACTCTTTGATGAATTGTTTAGGATTTTGTTCAAAGGCCATTTTACAAGATGCACAACAAAAGTGATACACTTTACCTTCATATTCAGAAGCATCATTTTTTTCTGTTACTTCCATATCGCATACTGGATCTTTCATGTAGCTACTGAATAATTCTAATTTTTAACTGTATGTCTAATTTTCAATATTGTGAATGGTTTCATTTTTGAAAATCTTGATTGTATTTTTATTTCATATGTTGATAGAACACTCATTATCATAGTTAATTCGATAGTTGTACCATTTCTTTTTTACTTTGAAAATTATCAAGTAATTTAAGAGTAATAAAACTAAATTAAAAAATAGAAGGTACACGTAATTTGGAAAATAAAGAGAAAGCTAAAATTGTTTTGAAAATTGGAGGGATGACTTGTGCAGGATGTGTCAACATTATTCAAAATAAACTTGCTGATACTGAGGGGGTTGAAAAATGTGAAGTAAATCTTGGTTCAGAAAAAGCAGTTTTGGAATATGACCCTCAAACAACTGATATTATCAAACTAGAAGATGCAATCAATGAAACGGGATACAAAGTTGTTTATGAAAAATTCACTGTAATTCTTGAGGGACTAACTGATGCAAGCAATGCTGAACAACTCGAAAAGAAGCTACAATCCGTACTTGGAATAAAAATCGCCTCTGTGAATTATGGAAATGCACAGGCTACAATTGAATATAATTCTACATTACTATCGCTTGCAGACATTAGAAGAACTCTTGAGGATACAGGATACAAAATAATAAGTGAAGATACAGCGTCATCAGCTGAAGAAATAGAGGCCAAAAAAACAAAACGACTCTTTGTAATGGGAATAATCTTTAGTATTCCAATAATTCTGTTTGGTCATTTTGGTTCACAATATCTGTCATTTCCTCTATCAGGTACTGCTGAGAGCATGTACATCTCATTTGTTTGTGCAGTAATAGTTCAGCTATTTGTTGGACGTAGATTTTATGTTGGTGCATTCAAGATGGCAAAAATGAAATCAGCTAATATGGATACTTTGATTGTTTTAGGAACTACTACTGCATTTGTCTTTAGTGTATATCATACATTTCCAGTTGTAGTTTTTGAACACATTCACTATGAGGCTACTGCAATGGTAATCACATTCATTTTACTTGGAAAATACCTTGAAAGCAAAACTAAAGGAAAGGCATCTTCTACTATCAAAAAACTTCTAGAACTACAACCCAAAGTTGCAATTGTTCTAAAAGATGGGGTAGAGTCAGAAGTTCCTGTAGAATTACTACAACAAGGAGATGTAGTGTTAGTAAAGCCAGGTCAAAAAATCCCTGCTGATTCCAAAGTTGTTGAAGGAACTTCAGCAGTAGATGAATCTATGGTGACAGGAGAATCTGTTCCAGTTACAAAAAAAATCAATGACTCTGTGATTGGTGGTACTGTAAATCAAGAGGGCTCACTTACTATACAAGTTACAAAAATAGGCAAAGAATCGTTTCTTTCCCAAGTTGTCTTGTTAGTTGAAGATGCTATGGGTAAAAAACCAGCATTACAGCAAATAGTAGACAAAATTGCAGGAAGGTTTGCATTTGCAGTTATGGGTGTTGCACTTGTCACGTTCTTTTCATGGTTAGTAGGTATGCCTGGAGAAATTATGACTGCATTAATTCCCACTGTTGCAGTCTTGGTGGTTGCATGTCCATGTGCCCTTGGTTTGGCAACTCCAACAGCTGTAATGGTTGGAATGGCAAAGGCTGCACAAAATGGTGTGATATTCAAAGGAGGTCCTAGCTTAGAGTCTTTAGCTAAAGTGAATGCAATTGTTTTTGACAAGACAGGAACACTTACTGAAGGAAAACCAAAAGTTACAGATGTAGTTACTATAAATGAAATAGCTATTGTTGGTGGAAATACCTCAAACTCAAATCAACTTTTAGAAATTGCTGCAATTGCCGAGAGAAAATCCGAACACCCACTTGCTCGTTCTCTAATTAACCACGTAAAAGAATCTGGAATTCCATTTGGCGAACCTTCCTTGTTTATTTCTGTTCCAGGAAAAGGTGTGAAAGCAAAATTTCAAGAACAAAAAATTCTAGTTGGTAATCAAACTATGATGGAAAAAGAAGAGATCAATTTAGATAAAGTATCAGAACAAATCAAACAACTCCAAAATCAAGGAAAAACAATTTCTCTTATAGCAATAGAAAAAGATCTTGTTGGACTAATTGCATTTTTAGATACTCCAAAACCTTCAGCAAAAATGACAATCAAGCATCTCAATAAAAAAGGAATTGAAGTAATCATGCTTACTGGTGATAATGAACTTACAGCATCAACTATTGCAAAGGAACTTGGAATTAAGAGAATTCTTGCAAATCTAATGCCTTCAGATAAGGTCAATGCTATAATCCAACTTCAGAAAGAAGGAAAGAAAGTAGCTATGGTTGGAGATGGCATTAATGATGCCCCTGCACTATCTCAATCTGATGTGGGAATAGCCATAGGAAGTGGAACTGATATTGCACTTGAGGCAGGAAATGTTGTTCTAGTTCGTGACAATCTAGTAGATGTTCTTTCTGCAATTGAAATTAGCAAAAAGACTCTTGGCAAAATCAAACAAAATCTTGTGTATGCCTTTGCATACAATACTGCTCTTATTCCTGTTGCAGGTTTTGGATTTCTTTATCCTGCATTGGCAGGATTGGCAATGGCTGCAAGCTCAGTTTCTGTAGTATCTAGTTCATTAATGCTAAAAAGATGGAAACCTAAATTTAATTAAAATCAAAACTTTCAAAAAAAAAAGATTAAGGATTATGATTTATTTGCATCACAGTTACAGTCTGGACCACAGGTGCATACACCTGTTGATTTACAATCACAGTCTGCCTTGACGCATCCTTCTGGAGAACATCCGCATCCCATAATCTAAATTAGTAGTTCTTCTATTTAACAAAATATCTAATTTTCATTTATGATTTTTAGAATTTGTTCTTTATTTGATTGTTGTACCAGTTTTTTTACAAACTTTTCAAAGATGTGATTTGGCATCTAACTATAATAGTCATAAAATAAAGTCAAAAACGTGAGTGATCTAAAAGAAACATCTGTTACAAAAAAAACAATGGTGTTTGTTTTGTTTGGATTGTTTTCTGTAATTTTTGTTGGTGTTGTTTTTGCATTTACAACTGAGCTTAGCCCTGAAGCAAGCCAAAATTACACTTTCTCATCTTGGTTAATTCTTGCATACACTGCAGGACTTTCAATGATTATACTTCCTTGCACACTGCCTTTTGTTTTTATGATTATTCCAATGACAGTAGACAAGGGACTAAAAAGAGGATTATTGACTGCTTCATTGTTTGGTGCAGGCCTTATCACAACACTGACACTTTATGGTGGTGGATTGGCATATCTTGGACAGATTACTGGAATCAGTACATTGTCAACTTGGTTAATGTTGGCTGCAGGAATTATCACTTACGTTTATGGACTTCATAGAATCGGCCTTGTAAAAATTCCAACTCCATCATATTCTGGAACGCCTGGCTTTATGAAAAATCGAGGCGACTTTTCCAAGACCTATTTGATGGGAGTCTTAGTTGGAAATGCTGGTGTTGGTTGTACAAACCCTCTATTCTATTTGATGTTGTTCTATATCATGGGAACAGGTGATCCTGTTACAGGAATATCTCTTGGTTTTGTTCATGGAGTTGGAAGAGCAGTTCCTTTAGTTCTTGTTGCGGTTCTTGCAATTTTGGGTTTTAATCCCACAAAAGGATTGATTGCAAAAAGACAAAAAGTTGAGAAAGCAAGTGGTTATTTACTAATTATAATTGGTTCCTTCCTGATCATAAACTCTACAAATGAAGGCCAAGCTTGGTACATGAATACAGTTTTGCATACAGTTTGGAATGACATTGTTGATATCACAGGAATGTCAGAAAACATGAAAATTTTCATGATGCCTGGTATTGATCATTCTAAAATGGGACATGACAGTGTTCCTTCTGATGCATTGATCAAACTGACTTCTCAAGAAGATTGGCGTGTTTATTTTTGGTGGGAACCAGGAGGTGTAATTGGTGAAAATAGTGCAAATGATTTCAATATGATGTTTCATGAACCTATCACCAATATCATGCTAGAAAATATTCAGTATGATATGACGATTTATCTTAATGGAGAATTATTAGATTCAAAACGAGGACTGTTTACAGAAACTGGTCATGTAGTTCATAAAATGACTTTTCCTGAAAGAGGATCTGCACAGATATTGATCCATAACATAAATGATGAAACTACACAAGCAACATTTTCTTTCCAAGTTGCACCTGAAGCAAAATCCGTTTATAGAGAAGGTAGTGGTGCTCAGTTTGCATATCCGCTTGAAATTGTTCCTGTACTTACTACAATAATGATAGTAACACCAATCATCATATCAAACGTAAGGAATAGATCACAACAAGGTTCTACTGAGTCAACTTCTAACTAAAAGTACTGGACAAGGTGCAATTTCGGAAACAGCTCTTGCAATACTGCCTAGTGCTTGAATCTTTACCAATCCTGTAAGTCCATGACTTCCTAACACAATTAGATCATATTTGCCATTTTTAGAAAATTGTATAATTTTCTCAATGGTATTTCCTTCCAAAATTTTGTAATCAGCTGAAACATTTTCTTTTTTAGAATTATTTACTAGACTGATCAAACTTTTTTTCAGTTCTATTCTTATTGCACAAACAGTTTCATGAAATCCTTTTTGGACTTTTTTGTTGTTTGTTAAAATCCCTAAAATTTTTGATGGATCTGGATTTGAACCACTTGGTACAACTGTGATGAATGAAATCTTTGCATTGAACTTTTCTGCGATTTTTATGGCTTTTTTTGCTGCTTTTTTAGAAAATTTTGAACCATCAAAAGGTACAAGAATCTTTTTGATGTCTTCATCAACCATGCAATAAATCATTTAACATGCCTAATTAAGGAAATCTATATTCTCAATTTTGAATATTATCACTTATTTTAGATGAATTTGATTGATTCAATAGATAATAGTTGAATCATTCTAATAAAATCCAAAAGAGACTCTCCATAGTATTTGCAGTTTCATTGGCCACTTTTGTATTTCAAATTACTGGCGGTTTTCTTAGTAACAGTCTTGCATTAATTGCAGATTCTTTTCATCTTTTAATTGATTTTTCTGCAATTGCTATTGCACTTTTGGCATTTAGAATTGCACAACGACCTCATAATTCAAAAATGACTTTTGGTTTTCATAGAGCAGAAGTTGTTGCAGCATTTATCAACGGAATGTCATTATTAATTATGGCTGGGTTTATTTTACATGAAGCCTACAATAGAATTACAGAACCACAAGTAATTGAAACAGATATTCTTTTGATTTTTGCTGGTGTTGGTTTGGCTGCAAACGTGGCAATGGCTTTGATCCTCAAAGAAGATAGTCACACGAATCTCAATGTCAAAGGGTCTTACCTTCATGTTCTTGGAGATCTTATTTCTTCAATAGGTGTTGTAGCTGGTACTCTGTTAATAATTTACTTTGATGCAATGATTATTGATTCTGTAATTAGTATAGGAATTGCAATATTGGTAGCTCATTCAGGTATACGATTGAGTAAGAAATGTCTTCATATCTTCATGGAAGGGACTCCTGAGAAAATTAAATTATCTGATATTGAACATGAGTTAGAAAAATTGGATGATGTAATTGATGTACATGATTTACACATATGGACATTGACATCAAACATGCATGCGATGTCAGTTCATGTTAAGGTACGAGATTCTGCTATACATCACACAAATGAAATTTTAAAGAAAATTAATCAAATAATGCAAGAAAAATTTGGAATAACTCATTGCACTATTCAAATTGAAGATGATAATGACCTAATCAATCCATAATCTATTTGCTTTTCATGCTTACCTGCGTCTCAATTTAACCCCAAAAAGGTGGCTGAATCCCCGTGGAGTTGAACTTTGAAGAGTCTTAAACCAAAACAATGAATCCCTTTTAAGATCTAGATTAGATCAAACTATTTGATGACTTGTAAAATCAAAAAAGAATTGAATCTATATAGTATCATAAAATCATCATTTCATGATATCATTGTTTATGTATAATTTTAAAAATTCTTTTAGTGAGGGCAGAATTTCAGTTGAGAATTGTATGTAGTAACTGTAAAGAATATTTTGAATTAGCAAAAAGTGTTGAATATCTGATTAAAATGGGATTGATTCCATCCTCTAACAAACTATCTTGTGATATGTGTGAATGTGATGAAAGAAAATAATTTGATTGAATATGTGGACTCGCCTAAATCATTAATGGAATAGAACAAATCTGGCAAGTTACTTGATGGAATTCAGTGATTTTCTAAACGAAGTTGGGAAAACAGGAAATCATTGGA
>CAYTNP010000043.1:0-6308 GCA_964439165.1 uncultured Nitrosopumilaceae archaeon
AATCCAAGTACTACTGTATTTCAAGTAGCAAAAATGATGGAGCAAGGAGGAATTGGTGCAGTTATTGTAAAAGACAATGATAATCCTATTGGAATTATCACTGATAGAGATTTTGCAACAAAAATCACTGCAAATAATTTACCATTTGATACTCCAGTTGAAAAATCAATGTCTTCTCCTCTAGTAACAATAAATCATGATGCATTATTGTCTTCAGCTGCAGAAATGATGACTACAAAAAAAATCAGAAAACTTGCAGTATCTGATAATGGAAGTATAATTGGAATAATTACTTCTACTGATTTGGTTACCCAACTAGCAAAATAACTAGAATGTTTTTGTTTTTCTAAGAAATACTGTAACTGATATCATATAACATGCAGTAGCAATAACTTCTGAAACCAATGATGCAATGTATGGTTCAATTTCTAATTCTAAAAAATAATACAATGTGGGCCATCGTACTCCAAGATAGATAATTTCTCCAATACCAAATGATGATAATAATGATAAAATTTCTTTTTTAATTAAACTTGATTTCATCGATTTGTAACGTTCTTTGTTATCCAGATAAAATAAACCAGAAAAAATCCCAAAATACACAACATATCCAAAAATTATGGTAAATGTTGTATTTAGATAATTTTCATAGCTTGATAGCATTTGAGAAAATAGAGCTGATAATGATGCAGATATAATAAAACAAATCAAAAAATTTCTGTTAATTTTTAGTAATTGTTGATTTGACTTCATGATTTTTTTGTTTTTTCACAACTAATATTTTGTGTCTCTTTGAATTAAAAATATGAAAAGATGTCAATGGGCAAAAGATGAACCCAATATTTCTTATCATGATAAAGAATGGGGACGGCCTCAACATAATGATCAAAAATTATTTGAATTTTTGATTTTAGAGGGTGCTCAGGCAGGGCTTTCTTGGGTAACTATCCTCAAACGTAGGGATGGTTACAAAAAGGCATTTTCTGATTTTGATGCTCGCAAAGTCTCAAAATATTCCCAAAAACATGTCTCAAAATTACTCCAAGATGAATCTATTATTCGAAACAAACTCAAAATCAATTCTGCAATAACAAACGCACGCCAATTTCTTAAAATCCAAGAAGAGTTTGGCTCTTTTGACAAATATCTTTGGAGTTTTGTAAATGGAAAACCTCTCAAAAATAAATTCAAAAAACTATCAGATTTGCCTGCATCAACTGAAATATCTGAAAAACTAAGTAAAGATCTCAAAAAACGTGGATTTAGTTTTGTTGGACCAACAATATGCTATGCATTAATGCAGGCCATAGGAATGGTCAATGATCATACTTCTGAATGCTTTTTGCATGGAAAATAATTTTATTCTTCTATAAACTTGATAAATCATGGCAGAAGGAAAATTTGCAACATCTGTAACTTGCATGGATGGAAGAATACAACTCCCACTTGCAAAATGGATTAAAGAAAATTACTCTGTTGATTATGTTGATGCAATCACAGAACCAGGTGTTGACAAAAAAGTTGCAGACAATTCTGATCTTGAATCCATTAAGACCAAAGTTGGAATTTCAATTAATGCACACAAATCCGAACTAATTGTAGTATCAGGCCACTATGATTGCGCTGGCAATCCTGTTTCAGATGAAGAACACATGTCTCAAATAAAAAAAGGAGTTGAAGTAATTTCATCTTGGAACACTGGTGCTAAAGTAATTGGTGTTTGGGTTGATGGTTCTTGGAATATCAACACATTATAGAATAATGAATTCAAAATTCTCTCATTTTTCAAAAACAGCTGGTCCTGGAATTTTATTTGCTTGTACTGCAATAGGCGTATCTCATCTTGTTCAGTCCACTAGAGCTGGTGCAGACTATGGATTGTTGATTTTAGGCTTTGTAATTGTAGTTACCTTGTTGAAATACCCATTTTTTGAATATGGTTCTCGTTATGCAAATTCTACACAAACAAGCATTATTGATGGTTACAAGAAATTGGGAACCCCTGCATTGTGGCTTTATTTTTTATTAACTCTTGGTTCAATGTTTTTTGTAACTGGTGCAGTAGGATTTGTAACTGCAGGATTCTTTGAGAATCTATTTGGAATAGATTTTCTTGGAGAGTGGACTATTGTAATTTTGTTTGCAGTATGTGTTGGAATATTGGCAATTGGAAAATACCATATTCTTGATAGTCTAGTGAAGATTATTGCAATTGTTTTACTTGTATCTACAGTTTCTGCATTTTTACTCACTTTGTATAATGGTCCAATAGAACCTGTTGCAGGATTTGAACCAAAAGATCTTTGGGAAGTTTCTGGAATCTTCTTTTTACTTGCATTAATGGGATGGATGCCTACCGCAGTAGATCTTTCCAGCTGGAATAGTTTATGGACATTAGAAAGAATGAAGCAGACCAATTACAAACCCAAACTACGTGAGACTCTCTTTGAGTTTAGATTAGCATACCTTATCACTGGTGGCCTTGCAATAATGTTTGTAACCTTAGGTGCATTCATGTTTTATGGCTCTGGAAATGAACTACCGAACAATAATGGACTTTTTGCAAATGAGGTAGTTACCTTATACACCAGTACTATTGGAGATTGGAGTTACATCATTATTGCAGCTTCTGCATTTACTGTAATGTTTGGAACAATCATTGCAGTATTAGATGGCTATTCACGTTCTCTACAAAGAACAATAGAGTTGATTTTTACTAAAAAAGAAGAAAAAATACGCACAAAATTCCGAATACTTTACGTTATTTTCTTACTATTGCTTTCTGTAGGTTCCTTGACTGTTATATTTCAGTTTGGAAATAATCTAAAAGAACTAGTTGATTTTGCAACTGTTTTGTCTTTTGTCATTGCACCTATTATTGCAATTTTTAATTTTAGATTAGTTACTGGAAATTTTTTGGATAAAGAATCCCAACCATCTATTATTTTAAAAATTTTAAGTTTTGCAGGAATAATTTTTCTATCTGGATTTGCAATTTTCTTTTTATTAATGAAATTCTTATCATAACAAATTATTCAGATAGTGATTATCATTTTTGGATTTGAAAAAACAAAATACATTCTATATTTCAGTATCTTGAAAATCAATAATGAAAAGGAACCATTTGATTTTTATCTGAAATAAACCTAATTGTATTATGTCAATCAATAAAGAATCAAGAAAAAATTACAACTCTACACTTTTGGTCTCAGGAATTATTGCAGCAGGAGCCCTCTTACTTTTTGTTTATTTGATGTGGTATGTCGCACCAGAACAAAATGTAGAACGAGTCAAAATAATTGCAGTTACTGAAGATGGATGTATTGCAGAAACTCCTGATGGATTTGCAGTAAATATTGGTGATTGTAATGGTGAACCTGGAGAATACACTTTAGCTGAGGTAGATCAAAAAGTCAAAGAACGTGCTGCATTGATGAATCCTACTAGATAATTTGGTTTTAGATGCTAGGCAACACACATAGTTCATCTATCCCAATTTTTTCAATTGTAGAGATAGAAATTAAAACTGCTTGTTCATCACAAATTCCATCTTGATCAAAATCCACTGAGATATAATGTTGGCCTTCAGGGGCTGTGGCGTCTGCTACTATTTTTAGTGGAAAAGATTCTGTCATTGCTGGAGCCATTCCCATACCTAACAGTAAGGTTATGCTTGCTATTCCAAAAATTGACAAAATCCCTAGACCCATAAATGGAATATGCCTATTTTTGTGTTAATTTGTAGGAAATTTTATGCCGATCAAAAGTTCCAAAAAGGATCATTTTGGGAAAATGGAGTCCAAAATGACCCAATTTGGAACTTTTATGAGTTTAGGCGTTCCAATTTGAAAATCTTAGGCTCATATTCTCATAGCTAGTTTTTTTAATACTGATTACTGACTAATTTTGAAAATCATGCGACTTTCTCCTAAAATGAAAAAGGCACTAAATGATCAAATTGCCTTGGAAGGACTTGCATCTAGTAGTTATCTTGCAATGGCATCTTGGTGTGAAGTTACTGGATACAAAGGCGGTGCTGAATATTTCTATGCTCAATCTGATGAGGAGAGAACACATATGCTAAAAATCGTTCATTTTCTAAACGATATGGGAACTGCAGCTACGATTCCTGCATTAAAGGCACCAACTGCAATTTACAAATCCCTTGAAGGTCTAATCAAAACTGCTCTAAAAAATGAACAAGCAGTTACTAAAGCAATTCACAAAATGGTAGAAATTACACAAAAAGAAAAAGATCATTCAACATATGCATTTTTGGAATGGTTTGTCAATGAACAAGTCCAAGAAGAAACAAAATTTGAAACCCTCTTACAAAAATTTGATCTTATTGGACGAGATAAAATTGCAATTAATGAAATTGATAAAATTTTAGCAACAGAAACAGCTGCTCCTGAACCAACTGCATAATTTCTAAAATAATTAATACTCCTCACCTTTCATCTATTTTATGACAGTTACAGTTACTAGAAAACCTGGAGGTATTACTCAATTATTTAATACTGAAACTGGAAGAGTAACTTACAAATGCAAAGCAGAATCTGCTTTTATGCTTATTGAAGCATTTGGTGGAATTGTAAAGTTTAATCAAAAAGGTGCAATGGTAACAGTTACTGGACATATAACAAATCTTGAATCTTGTGATGTTATTAAAAATGGCCATCCTGAATACAAAGAAGCACTAGTGGCAATAATTAATTCTCAAAAAGAATTTGCAAAAAATAAATCTGATTCATATCAAAAAGAAATCACTGAACTTGAAAACAAATTATCTGGTCTTTAACTCTCAAACTTTTCACACTTACAGCCTCTAACTAGACATTTCCCGTGCCCTTTCATGTGAATTGAATTATCGTGATAACCTCCAATTATTTTATTTTCGCATTTCATAAAACCTATTTCCTTGATTCATCATGAGTTCTGCCAATATGTAGTGCCAATTTTACTACGTTATTGCCAAAATCTTCCCCACAAAATTTACAATGAAATGTATATTGATTTGACAAGGATTATATCTTAATTTTTGTGATATTAAAAAATTTCTTGGTACTTGATTCATTTATCCATAAATCATGCAATGTTCGCATTCACAAACTTCTTGTTCTTTTGCTTTTTTCAAACATTTTTTGTGTTGACCTGCTTGACATTGAGTACAGACTTCATCTAAATTGTCAATTGTTGTATATTTTTTTGATTGGTCAAACCCAAATCCTCCATCTTGTGGACCTACCATAATTCCTGATATTTGATGTACTATTTTTACTTCACTGATTAATTGCAGATTTTATGGATTCTTGTAATTCTATTTTGTGTTCTTCGATAATTCCACGAATTTCAAAAGTGTCTATATATCCTCCAGATGATACACGAGTTGCTTTGAGTAAATAATGCAATGTACTCTCTTCAATTTTCCCTACGTAATACCCATAAAGAAAATCTTCTTCATCTTTACACTTCCAAATTTTTTTAATATTTGGAAATGTCTGTCTTATTTCCGTTGGAATTTCTTTGATTCTATTTCTGATGTATTGGTCAAGTGATTTTTTAATTGTAGAGTCTTGAAGCAATTCTAATTTTATTTGCAACTACTAGTTTTTGTCTTTTTTTTCTTCGTCTGATTTTTCAGGATTATCCCACATATGCATAGTACCTCTTATCATAAATGAGCCTACAATTATGGCTACAATTCCTCCTACAATAAACATGAAAAACTTTCCCACGTCTCTAATACTTGCCATTACTGTTGGTTTGTTTTTATTCTAATTATAGATGTCTTGATATCCACAATTAGATTCAATAATGTGTTTGAATGAAATATTTCAAATGTCAAAATTAAAACAAATTGCTATTTGGGTTGGAATTATTGGGGGCGGAATTGGATTCTTCTTTTTCTCAATAGAAATGGCAGAATTTATGCGATAATTATAAAAAATTAATTAGATTGAATTTCTCAAATAATTGATGCCACTAATCACAAATAAGATTAAAGATTTTTTGGATACTCAAAAATTAGGATATGTTGCAACTGTATCTTCTGATGGCACACCAAATATTTCCCCTAAAGGAACAATAATTGGATGGGATGATGACACTATTTCTTTTGCAAATATTCGTTCTCCTGACACGATGAATAATTTACAACATAATCCTAATGTTGAAATCAATGTTCTTGATCCTCTTTTAAGAAAAGGATATTTGTTTAAAGGAAAAGCAAGAATTTTAAAATCTGATTCCTTGTTTGAAGAAATTTTAAAACATTACAAAAATATTGGAATTAAAAGTCCAATTGA
>CAYTNP010000043.1:6408-9449 GCA_964439165.1 uncultured Nitrosopumilaceae archaeon
TTGTCTTTTTTATCTAATTCTTCTTTTGCATTATACAATCTGGAATTTGCTTCTTCTAACTCTTTTTCAACTTCTAATTGCTGTTTTCTAGTAATGTGTAAACTTGATTGTTCTTTAGTCATTTGTTCTTTGACTAAATCATATTCTTTTGTTATTTCTTCAAGTTCTTCTTTAATTTTTGAAAGTTCTTCTTGAGTCTGATTAAATTCTGTTATTGATGCAGAATCTTTTATTTTATCTGAATCTTTTATTTTCTCTCTAATTTCTTTATACTCTCGTAAAACTACGTCCAACTCCATTTTTTTTTGGTTTAATTCTTTTTTTACTGCCATCAAATTAGTGACTGTTGTATCGTATTCTTCTTTTACAGAATTGATTTTTTCTGTAAAATTTGTTATCTCTTCTTGTTTTTCTCTAAATTCTTTTTGTAATTTCTCAACTTCTGTTTCTAATTCTTCTTTTAGCACATATTCTTCACTTTTTGTATTGACTGTTTCCTCTGTTTTCTTTTTTCCAAATAACCCCATGTTTTTTCTAACCTTGAACCCTTCTTTACCCTTGCTTTATTCGACCTTTCAAAAATTTTAGATAAAATCCGATACCTCCTACAATTATCCCTGTTACAAATGCCATTATTGCTAAATCTGGCATTTCTGGATGAATGTTTGGTGCTAAAAATAACATTAGTGCACCAAAAATAATTAATGCAAAACTTCCACTATTTCTTGATCTATTATGTTCCCCGTGAACCATATCTAGATGTGCTCTGAAATTGTTTTAGCTACTTGTTTTGTGCCTATATCTGAAATAAATGGCCCAATTTTTGGCCCTCTTGAAGTGCCTAGAATTATCTGATACAGAATTTTAAAGAAATCTTTAGGTTGTACATCATTTGATTTTGCAATTTGATATATTGTATTTTGAATATCTTCAGGTTCTTCACCTTCTAATGCTTCTACAAGAATTTTTAATGCTTTTTTTGCAGTATCATCTAAATCTACTTGAGTTTTTTCTTGTTCATCAAATTCATCTGAATAATTACCTGCTAGTTTGATAAGGTTTTCAATTTCTGGCATTTCATTTTTGATTACTCCATAATCAAGTAATTTTTTCATGACTCTTTCTTTCCTATTTTCTTTGAAAATTTTTGTTAATTCCATTAATAGTCTGTAATTGATATGAACTTCTGCTTGTTTTGGTGGATTTAACAAATTGACATATTCATACAATCCTTTTGATTTTGTTAGTTTTGCTTGATTGTCTATTTTTATTCGTCCAAAGTAAATGTCTTCTAATTCATTATACTCACTCATCAATGATGGAATGTCCTCAAATCCTAATTCACGTGCTCCTGTGATTCTTTTGTATAACAATAATAAAATTGATTTTGGTGTTCCAAATTCTAACCATTTTTGTGCTGTGATTACATTTCCTAGGGATTTTGAAATCTTTTTTCCTCCTTTATCTAGAAACATTTCATATTTTACGTGATGTGGATGCGGGAATTTTAAAACTTCATCTGCAACCCAATCATTTACTTTGACTGAATCCATGATGTCTTTCCCATATGCTTCAAATCTAATATCAAATGCAGTCCATCTTGCTGCAAATTCTACTTTCCATGCAAGTTTTCCTAAATCTTTTGTAATGTCTGCTTCTCCGCGATGATCACACCCTTTGATCATTTTTGAGCCAATCTCTGCATCATGACAATGATACTTTACCTTCTTTTCATCTGAAATGTATTCTGATGCCTCTGCAGTGTATAGTCTATTACAATTTGCACACACAGGAAAATACGGTAAATATTTTTGATATTTTTCTTGTCCTACTAAATCTGAAATTTTGTCTCCTATTTTTGTACTATTTTCTAAAATCGTATGTATTTGATCTTTTAGTAACCCTTGTTTGTATGTGTCAATTGCACGTTTAAATTCATATTTTATTCCAACTTTATCTAATCCTTCTAACAATATGCTACTCATGTGCATACCATACGAATCATGACATCCATATGGATCTGGAATAAGCGATACTGGTTTTGCAATATGTTCTTCTAATCCAAACTCTGTCATTCCTTCTGGGATTTTTCGTAATCCGTCTAAATCATCTGAATATGCAATTAATTCTGATTTGTATCCTAGATTCTCTAATGCTAATTTTACTCCGTATGCTCTAACTGCATCTCCTAAACTCCCAATATGTGGAATTCCTGATGCTCCTAAACCACTTTCAACTCTTAGTATGTCTGTATTTCTCCCAATTTCTTTTTCACGCTGTAACATTTCTGATGCAAGTTTGTCAATCCATGTTCCTTTACCGATAATTTCTTGTTCAGACATTTCTTTTTCCTAGACGAGTTTTTTCCCCATGTATGGCCCATATAATGAATACCCTAATTTCTGATAATATTCTCTTGTTCCAACTGCACTAATAACCAAAATTTTCTTTGCATCAAACTCTTCTTTTGAAATCTTTTCAGCTTCTGCCATCAATTTTTTCCCCAACCCTGAATGTTGTATCTGGCTGTCTTCTTTTTCCCCAAGTTTCAATGATTTTCCATAAACATGAATTTCTCTTACTATGCAGCTATCTTTTCCAACTTCTTTTCTATGAGCTTTGTCACTTGGTTTTCTTAATCTCAAAAATCCATAGATTGCTTCATTTTTGTCCTCAAATGACAAGAAAACCTCTTTTCCTTCTGATGCATCATAATCAATTCTGTTTAACTTTACATCTTTTTCTTCTGTTTTTTTATTTGATAATCCTACTTCTCTACATCTAATGCATTTACATGATAACCCTTTTTCGGCAAGATTTTTGTGAACAATTTGTCTTAAATTGCCTGATTTTGGCCCTGCAATGATTTCTTTTGAAGAAATTTCCCTTTGAACCCTCATAATCCTGACCCATTTTGGAATATTGGATTTAACTTCTGTGAGTACTTTGATCATATCTTCATCTGAATATGGTGCATATTTTCCTTCTTTGAATTCTTCATAGAGTGGTGTATTTTCAAGAACTAATGATGGATAAATTTT
>CAYTNP010000044.1:0-5982 GCA_964439165.1 uncultured Nitrosopumilaceae archaeon
GGATTAAGATACACATCAAGTGAAAATCAATGGTTAGTTGAACATTACAATAACTATCCAAAAGATCCTCAAGGCTTTGATGAATGGAATAAAAAATTACATCAAAGATTAGAAACAGCCTTTGCAAAAATTGCAGTTTTTAACGATTAGATCTAATATTAAATATCGTTTAAAGTAACAAAAACGTACTTTGGGAGATGTTCAATATCTTGATTGGAATAATTCAATTCAAACTCTAAAAAAAGCACATGAAGCTGGTCTTTTTGTAATAATAATTGGCCCAAAAGGTACTGGAAAGACATCACTAGTAAGGGATTTTGCAGAACAAAGTGGTATCAATTTAGAATCCATAAATTTTAGCCTCAGAACAAGGGAAAGTCATCTAATTGGAACAAAGACACTCAAAGATGGGAATGTGAGTTTTGATGAGGGTTTGCTGATCAAATCAATGAAAGAAGGAAACATGTTGTATCTAGATGAAATTAATTCAGCAGAAGCTGATGTTTTACTTCGACTAGATGAAGCATTAGATGACAGACGACAAATTGTTTTAAAAGAATCAACAGGTGAAACAGTAAAAGCAAACGAATCATGGTTTGTTATTGCAACAATCAATCCATTAACGCATAGTGGAACAAAAGAATTGCCTCCACAAATTCTTAGTAGATTTCCAGTAAGAATAAGATTAGAATATCCACCTGAAGATGTTGAATTAGAAATTGTAAAAAAACATGTAACAGATAAACATGAATCAGAAATCATTCAAGCAATAAAATTAGCAAATACACTAAGGCAAGCAGCAGCAGTTGAAGAGTTATTTTATTCTCCAAGTTTGAGGGAAACTATTGCTTTTGCAAAATTGTTAGATAAAGGAATGTCTGCAAAAGAAGCAGCAAATTTTGTTTTTGGAAATGTCTACACACAGTGGGGAAACATAGAATATCAAAAAGTAAACGACATTATTGCATCAATGTTTGGAAACTAAATGCAATCAATTCAACTTCAAAATGATTCATTAATTGAAATTGCTACATTTCTTGTACGAAGATGGTCTGAAAAAGAAAATATCACAATTGAAATTTCAGATAAAGTTGAAACTAGAACAAGACTAAAAGAAAACAAAGTCATCTTAACCCCATTAGAAAAAAGAGTTGGAGATAACTTCCAGAAATATCGACAGTTTAGAACATCATTGTGGTATGAGGCAATGAGAATAAAATTCTGCAAAAAAATTCTTAGCAATGACCATGCATTTGGATTCATTCTAAATACAATGGAGAATAGAAGAATTGAAGAGCTAGGCAGAAAAGTCTGGAGGGGAATGGATAATGAAATTATCTTCAATTACGCCTACATGGTAGTATCTAGACCCCAACTTCACACAGTTTATGGAAAAGCAAGGATTGTAGAGGCATTTTATCAATACTTTATGTTTGGAGCCATAAAGGGTGAAATTCAATCTAGTCATTTTGAGAAAATAAGAAAGGCAGATGAGTTGGCAAAAAAACTTGTCAACAAAGCAATTAAAGAAAATCTAGATACAGAATGGCTTGAAAAAAATATCAGTGAAATTATAAAAATTCTAGAAATAGATTCTCTTTTGACAATTCCTATATCTTTGCCATTTATGAAAGCAGGAATGCCATTATCAGAACAAGAGTTGTTAAAAATTCTAAAAGTGGTTTCAAAAAACAAAGAAGGTGATTTTGGTACAGTTGATACTTCTGCAATCATGAAAGGGGAGAATGTAATTGATGAGTACAAGGTTCTAGTTGATGAAAATAAAAAAATGGAGAACAAAGGGTTGGTACCTGAAGCAATTGGTATTCAAACTCCATCAACTAGAAATGTTGATGAGACAACAATTTACGATTTGAGTTTGGTTAATGGATTAAAAACAAAATTCAAAGAATGGAGAACTGGATTAAAAGAACAACATCAGAAATCAGGTGATGAATTTGATGAAGAAAATTACTTGGAGGGAAACTATCCATTTTATTCTGACATAAAAAAATCAATCAAGACAAAAATTGTAATTTTATTAGATCATTCATCTAGTATTTCTTCAGATGCAGTAGAATACAAAAAGGCAACCTTGGCTCTTTGTGAAGTGTTGGCATATCTTAAAGTAAAATTTGCAGTGTATGCATTTAGTACAGAAAATAGATCAGTTGTATGTTGGTCCATCAAACCAGATAACGTCAAATGGAATAGTGTTTCTGCAAAAAAACTAGCAAAAATTGTTGCAAATGGCTCCACACCTTTAGCTGAAGTTTATGATAAGATGTTCCCAGTTTTACAATCAAAAAGGCCAAATATTTTTTTGACATTAACTGATGGAGAGCCATCAGATCCTGATGCAGTCAGAAATATGACAAAATCCCTCAAAGGACTAGGCATCAAAATGGTAGCCATGGGATTAGGCCAAAATACAGTTAGGGCTACAACAATTGCAAACAATCTACTTCATTTAGGATATGAAAAAACTATGGCAGTCAGCAGATTAAGAGACATTCCAAACAAAGTAATCAATCTCTTAGATGCATGATATCCAAAATAGGCTGAACTAATTTTCTATAGATATTTTATTGAGATTAAAATGGAAAATATGGTATTAAAAATTGGAAGAAAATCATGATCCTGCATTATTAGAAAAATTTGAACAAGAGATTTGGAATAAAGTTCCTCATATTAAAGGAGACAAAATTGTCAATCCAACACCTCTAGTTGATCTTACTGAAGATTTGAAAGAATGTGCAAAAAGTGTCTTTAAACTAGATCTTGATGGAAAAGATTTCAAAATTTATGGTAAATTTGATTCAGAATTACCTAGTGGTTCTATCAAAGTAAGAGCTGCATCACATATTATTCATGAAGCAATAAAATCTGGAAAGTGTAATGGTAAACGAATAGTTATTGAAGCTACATCAGGTAACTTTGGAATTGCACTAGGTCTTTTATCAAAACTTGGAGTTACTGTAGTTGCACTTGTTTCAAGAAAATTACAAGAAGGGGTATTCAAAGAACTAAGAAATGAAAATATCAAAATCATGGATTTGGATATGGATATTTGTCCAGCTCCTGGAATGGAGAACAAAGCAGATGAGATGGCAGCAAAGGCAACTGCAGGAAATATTCGTTCACAATTAACTGAGATGGGTTTTGATCCTCAAACATTTGATGATAATATACAAGAAATCGAAGCATTGCTAGCAAAACAAGACATCATTAATCTAGCAAGATTTCTTGCAGAAATTTACAACATGTTTTGCCCAAAACAATACGATAATGAATTAAACATTGACATTCACAATACGGTAACTGCACCAGAAATTGATCAGCAGTTACATGAAAATGGTGATTCATTAGAAGATTATGCACTCTTTTGTTCATTTGGAACAGGAGGCACATCAGGCGGTCTTAGCAAATACATGTCAGAGAAATACAACAAAAAAGCAGTTCATGTTGTTTTCCCACCCTTAGGCCAAGATGTTGCAGGAATTAGAACAAAATCCAAGGCTGAAGGCTTGACACTATACAATCCAGAGTCATATACAGAGCACGAAGTTGATTTTGAAAATGTAAAATTCCTTCTCAAGTTTATGGTAGAGAAGGGACATGACATTGGTGAGAGTAGTGCATTGGAGCTTTTTGCAGCACTAGAGATGGCATACAAGGGAGAAATCAAAAAAGGAGTGGTTATGATTGCAGACGGAATTGAAAAATACAGAAAGAACTTTGATCAAATTTCACAAGATAAACCTCCAATGAAAATATCAGTAGAAGATGCAGCTGCTGTTGCAGAAGATTATGATAATATCATTTGGGTTCACTCACAATACACACCTAAAGATGAAGGAATTGGAATTATTGCAAAATCACTAGGTGTTGATAAATCAAAGATTACCATACCAAAAGCATCAACCATTAACAATCTATTATCAACTCAACAAGTTCCTGAAGAACTAAAAAATGAATTTGATGGCTCTAAAGGCAAATCATTATTGATTTGTATGGCAGGAAATACTTCATTAATGGCTGCACAAGTATTAGCAAGCAAAGGAATCACCACTCAAAGCTTGAATGGTGGAATTACAAATTTGCCTGAAGGAAGAGGTAAAAATCCTGGCGAATATATTGAAATAGCCAGAGAATAATATTTTGAAGTGTCTATCTATTTCTCAACCATTTGCAGATTTAATTATTTCAGGCAAAAAAACTATAGAGTTAAGGAATTGGAATACAAATTTCAGAGGAGAATTTTTAATTCATGCTCCAATCAAAATCAGAACTGATGATTCTAAAAGATTGAAAATAAAGAAGAAATTAGTTACAGGGGCAATTGTTGGAAAAGCAGAATTATACAAAGTGAAAAAATACGAATCACTAAAAGAAATTAAAAAAGATCAAAAATTGCATTTTGCATCAAAAAAATTTTCTGCAAAAACTTTTGGATTTTTGCTAAAAAACCCAAAATCATTAAGAATTCCGATTCCATGGAAAGGTCAGCTAGGATTCTTTGATGTAGAACTACCTAAAACAAAAATCAAAAACAAAGAGATTGTTTCTGAAATTATGGATGAGGAAAATCGCTATCAATGGATTGGACGTCATTGAGAACCTAAATTTCAAACAAAATTTTGACTAGTATATATAAAGGGAGTATTTAAAGTCCGTCGTTATGCCTCAAACAAAACCTATTGTTAGCGTTGAAAATGTAGTAGCATCTGCATCAGTAGACCAAAAAATTGACTTAAACGAAATTACTGAAAAATTCCCAGATACAGAATATCATCCTGAACAATTTCCAGGATTAGTTTTTAGATTAAAAAGTCCAAGAACTGCAACTCTGATTTTTAGAACAGGAAAAATGGTTTGTACTGGTGCAAAATCAGAAGAGATGGCAATTAAAGCAGTTAACACAGTTGTTCAAAAATTAAGAAAAGGTAAAATCAAAATTAAAAAAGATGCAGTAATTACAGTTCAAAATATTGTTGCAGCAATTAATCTTGGTGGAAAAATTCACTTAGAAAAAGCAGCAAGAACATTACCTAGAAGCATGTATGAACCTGAACAATTTCCAGGTCTAATTCACAGAATGCTTGATCCAAAAACAGTAATTTTGTTATTTGCATCAGGTAAACTAGTCTGTACTGGTGCTAAAAAAGAATCAGATGTATATCGTTCTGTACACAATTTACATTCAGTGTTAGAAGAAAAAGATCTAATGATTTATGAATAATTTTCAAATTGAAAATTAAAAATTGACTGAAGATATTTTTGAAAAAGAAAAAATTGCACTAACACCTGAAAGTGGATTCAATCTAATAGGAATTGATTATTTTTCAGACTCGCACAATCAATTGTATTTGATTGAACATTTTGATATGTATCAAGATGCACTAAGTGCAAAAAAAGAAAGGAAGAAACCTGAAGAATATTTTGTTTTGTACAAGGGCCCAAATGGGGAATTTCTCTGCAGATAAGTAAGAAAAGTATCAAAACTTTACAAAATTTTACAAACTCTCTTAACACATAGTTTAAGATTCAAAAATTTATGGTCAATGAAACTAGTGATTTGATTGATACAATTTATGAAAAAGAAGATACAAAAAATAATTATCAACAAAATCAAATAGTTCGAAAAAGCCCAAAAGTAAAATATCAGATTTTTGATGAAACAGAATTTACGCGTGGAAGAGAGGTTTTAGGGGATTTAATCGTAAATGGAATGCTAGCCTCAGGAGGTACTGATATTGACTGGTTAATTGAGCATAAAGGAGGATTTGTGATTTTAGAATTCAAAGGGTTTCACAATGATAAAATCAATATCGCAAAAGGTCAAATGATAGCTTATGAAAAATTGCATGAAAAACTGAACTTGGCTACAAAATGTCATTTGTATGTAATTGGGTGTGATGATATTGATTTTTCAAATCCAGATGCAACAGTATGGATTTTTGAAATGAATCAATGGAAGAA
>CAYTNP010000044.1:6082-8661 GCA_964439165.1 uncultured Nitrosopumilaceae archaeon
GATACTGCAATTATTACAATTGCCACTAATGCAATACCACCAACACCTAACATGATTTTTGATTTGTTTGGGTTTGAATAGGAAATTTTTGGTTGTTGATGAGAAATAGTTTGGGTTTGAGTTGGGATGGATTGAGGTATAACTACATCAGGGATACTAGGTTTTTCTTCAACAGGGACAGATGTAAATTCTGGCTGTCTTCCCAAGTGTTTTTCTGCTAATTTTTTAACATAATTTCTCTCATAATTACTGATTACTTCATTATTTTCACAAGCCCTTGCAATTTGCTTTAAAATTCTATCATCTCCAAAGTCTTTATCCAAGAGTGCTTTTACGTCATCAAATAACGGATCAGACATTAAATTATTTTCAAATATTGATTATTTATGAATAGTGTATCAAAATGATGTCAAACTTGTTTTGAATGAATTTTTTGGGCTTGAATAATGACTGTTCTGATGTAATCTTTTGCTGTAGAATCAGTTACACCCATCTGTTTTGCTCTTTTGTATAGAGAATTTTCTTGAGGATCAGTCAAATAGCATTTTAAAAGATAATTCAATCTATGTGATCTTTTCTCATCACTTTTCATAATTTTGATTTTTTTCTCTACTAAAAAGGTCAGAGGATAATGCAATAACCACCCATAGTATCATAAAATCAAAATAAAAACATATGATCGTTTTTAAACAATAGTTAAAGAGAAATGCAAATGAAACGAATTGAGGCAACTATTCAGACAGACAAATCAGGGGCAGTTTCTGATGCTATAAAAGATCTTGTTGGAGGATATTCCATTTTAGAAGGAAATGGAAGAGGTTCTGGAAAAAGACAAGAGATTAGATCAGGAAGAGGAACTGGTTCTTTTACTGCAGAATACAACAAAGTTGCAGTAGTAATCACCATTGTTGATGACTCTGAAGTAGAAAAAGTATCTTCAGCAATAGCAAATGCAGCATTTACAGGTAAAGGTGGAGATGGAATTATTGTCACCTCGAATGTTGATAGTGCATTAAATATTGCATCAAAAAAGACGGGTTCAGAAGCCCTCTAATTATTTTATTTTCTAAAATCATTAATTGTAAACTACTGAGAGAGTTCCAACTATTCTCTCTCAGTGAGTTAATCCCTTTGGAGGATTATGTTTGAAGGGATGGTTATCTATTACAATCTAAGTATAAAAACAAAAGATTTTGAAGGATTATTGTTGTCCTTCAATTCCCATTAAAGTTAAGGTTGAACGGATTTTTGGAATTTTTCTTATTTTCCATGTAATGGTCTCACGAAGTGCCTCTACTTGACCAGATTCAACTTTAGCCAAAATATCATACGCACCAAATGTTCCATGTACTTCAACAACGCCTTCAATAGATTTTAGTTCTGAAATAACTGCTTCCTCAGAACCTAGCTCACAGTTTATGAGAACATAAGCTGTTGCCAACTATGATTCAACTCCTATTTTCATACAATAAATGAAATTTTGAATTATATAAGAATAGTCCAATTAACTTAAAAATTAACCCATGTTCATGATTAAAAAATAAACAAATGTTAAGTAATTTAATAAAAAATTAAAGTTTCAAACATATGCATTTTTCATGATTTTTTCTAAGTCTTCAATATTTTTTGAATGTGTGATTTTTGAGCGTAATTTAGTGCCTTGATGAATTCCTTTTGTGAATCTCATTGCTTGTGTTTTGATATTTGCAAATTTGATTTTATAATTACTTGTCAAATGCAAGTATTCAAAAAAAGAATCCAACCTATCTTTAAATGAATATTCATTGTAAGTACCAGTTTTTAGATAATCATTAATTTGCTCAAACAAAAATGGATTACCCATAGCACCACGGCCTATCATAACATAATCACATGAGGTTTCATCAATCATATTTTTTGCATCTTCAGGAGTTACAATATCACCATTTCCAACTATTGGCATATCAGAAATTTCTTTTAGTTCTTTTATCATATTCCAATCTGCATTTCCAGAATATCCTTGACTTACAGTTCTAGGATGAAGAGTTATCATTTGTATTCCTTCATCTTCAGCAATTTCAGCAATTTCTCGAAATAGGAATTTACTTGCCTCAGTTACTCCAGAACGGATTTTTAGGGTGACAGGTTTTTTTACAGCACCAACCAAAGTTTGGAAAATTTGTTGAGTCAAATCCATTTCTTGTAAAAGAGCACCTCCTGCCATTTGTCTAGTAATATGAGGTGCAGGGCAACCCATGTTATAATCAATGATATCAAAGTAAGGTTCAACAATTTTTGCAGCTTTTTCTAAAACTAAAAGATCAGAACCAAATAACTGAACTGAAAGAGGTCTTTCTTGTTCTGAGAATTCAATGAATTCTTGAATAGTTTTCATGTTTTCTTTGAACTGTTTTTCTTTTGCAACAATACTATGAATATTAGTAAATTCAGTTACAACTAAACCAGCACCCATTTTTTTGCATTGTAATCTTAATGCAGGATCACTTACTCCAGCCATTGGGGCCAGAAATGCTCTACTAGAGAATTTTGGAAGCATATGAGAATAACATCAAATGAATATATTTACTATTTCAAAAATT
>CAYTNP010000045.1:0-8589 GCA_964439165.1 uncultured Nitrosopumilaceae archaeon
CATTTCCAGTATCCATACTAATCATATCACTATTCATGGCAGCAGCTCCTGCAATTATTGCAATAGCTAAAACTCCCAAAATTATAATTGGTATCTTTCCAATTTTTGCTCCTTTATTTTTTTGAACAATCTTTTTTTCAACAAAAACTGGCTCTTCAGGTTCTAATTGCGGTTCTGATTTTTCTGGTTCAGGTTTTTTTGTTTTAGTTTTGTTTTCTTTTAAAGAATGTCCACATTTAGGACAAAAGTTTTCATCACCAATTGAATTTCCACAATTTCCACAAAACAAATTTTTCTCTGATTTTGTTTCTTTAACTGGTGTTGTAGGCTCAGATGGAGTTTTGTCTTTTAGTTTGTTTGAATATTCAGGATAATCATAAGAGTTGTATTTAGAAAATCTCTCTCCAGTATGGTCTTCCAAGTATGCTTTAGTTAATTCTTGTAAATATTTTGCATCAGATATGTATAGTACATTTCTTGATTCTAGAGTTTTTTTGATATGCATTAATCGAACAAGATCACCTTGTTTTAATTTCAATAATTCATTAACGTCATCTAGCTGACTGTTCACAAATTAATTATCATTTGAAGATATATGAAAGTATTTCAAAACAATTATTTCCAAATATTTACAGTAGTTGATCTTTGTACTTTATCGCCAGCAGAGTTAGTACCACTAGCAGAGATTTTGTAAAGACCTTCTAATGCAGAGTTACCATCATTTTTAATTTGATTCCATGAAAAGTCTATTTCATCACCAGGAAGTAATTCTGAAATCACTTGATCAGACTCTGGTGAATACATCAAAATTCCAGCTAGTCCTGTAATTCTCAAACCATATGATTTATCAGAAAATGTAATCGGTGTTGTTCCAGAGTTTACAATTTTGATATTAATTGTATCACCTTTTTTAAAATCAAATTTTTCAGTGACAACAGAAATTGAATCACCTTCAACGAATACTAGCTGACTGGTACTTTTGACATCAAGTAGATAAATTCCAAAGGATAGTCCTGCAATCAATCCAACTCCGATAAATGCTACAAGACTTTTTGCTAACAATTTAAAATAATAATTTCCCAGTTATTCTTTTTTAGGTTTCGTACGCCATTTTCTTGGATAGGTATCAGGTGCCATGATAATTCTTCTAGTTTCAAATGCATATCCTTTTGCTGCATCACGTATTTGTTCTTCAGACATTGTGGATTCAGCCAAAGCAACGGCTTCTCCTTTTTGAGAATAAACTCCAACAAGATCACCTTTTTTGAGATTAGGGGATATCTTCAAGATGCCAGGAATGGCTAATTGTGCACCATGGCACATTGCATCAATTGCAGAATCACGAACAATGACTGATTTTATCTCACTAAATGCATGTTCTACAGGCTGAATCATACTCATCAATTTTGTAGCATCTTTTTTCTCCTCCCACAATGCAAATGCATTTGCCAATTCGTGCAATGTTACCAAACCATCAGTCTCTCTGAATTGATCAACACGTGTTCGTCTAAGCTCAATCATTGTAGCGCCAGGTCCTAAAATCTCACCCATGTCATAGTATAATTTTCTAATGTATGTTCCAGCTTCGCATAAAATTCTAGTTAACAGTAATCTTTCTTTTTGTTGTAACACTTCAAACTCATAGATGTGTCTAGTTCTTGTCTGTCTAACTACTGCAGAACGTTGTGGAGGTTTTTGGAAAATTTCACCTTGAAACATTTCAATAATTTCTTTCATCTTTTCTTTTGATGGTAAAGAGTGAACTCGTCCTAATGCATGATACTCTTTTGGACCTAAAAGTAACACACCTAATGCTTTTGTTGCCTCACCTAATCCCAATGGCAAAACACCTGACACTTGAGGGTCTAGAGTTCCACTGTGACCAATTTTTGGTAGTTTTAAAATTCGTTTAGTCCATGCAACTGTTTCATGACTTGTAGGACCTGGTGGTTTATCTAAAATGATTAATCCGTATTGGAGTAATTGTTCAATACTTCTTTTGTCATAGTATGTACCATAGGCATCATCAGTAATGTCTTGATCAATTTCAATTAAATTTTCTAATTGTTTTAGAGTCATAGTAATTTCCTCACAGTTTCAGTTGCCACATCAATTACTTGTTTTGCAGTCAAATTATCAGTATTAATTATTACATCAAAGACTGATGTATCTTTTCCAAAATCAAATCCATACAATTTTTTGTACAGTGATTTGTTTTTATCAAATCGTTGTTTTGTAATCTCAAAGGCATCTTCTGTGCTCATATTATCCCTATTTTGCATCCTTTTTGTGCTGCTTTCCCTAGAGCCTTCAAGCCAAATCTTGATTCCATCATTAACTAGCCATGGTAATGTATAGCTGGTAATCACAATACTTCCTGCATTAAACAAATCAGTTAATTTTGCATCAAGTTTTTTATCAAATTCAGGATTTTCTTCACGTTGATTTAGAAACTTCATTCCATCTGCAGTATCCCACCAATCATCACCTGATGAATCAAAGCCCTGCTCTTTTGCCATATCTTTTAGAACATCACCACCACTGAGCATTTTCAAACTAAATTCTTCTGCTAATCCCTTTGCAACAGTAGTTTTTCCTACTGCTGGAGGTCCAGAAATAACAATTGATTTTGACAACCTACATTCCCATAGAGGTTTTTGTCAACTTCATAATAATACCACTAAAGGATATTGATGACAAAAAGTACCAAGCCCATAGATACAATGCATTTTCTTTTCCAAAGCAAAGATGTTCAGAATCTAATGCTTGCTCTGCAGTACAAGTTAGTTGGAACCATTCTCCAGGAATAACATTTAGTGAAACTGGAGAAAATGCTACAAAGTATGAAAACAGTTGTGGTAATACAAGATAAAATATCAAAATTAATGGAACAAAGGTAATCATCATTGGTCTCATGTTCATCTGCATCATCTCCATTGACATTTTGTTCATGTAAGCAGATTTTTTGTTAAGCTCTGCAGTCTTTGCAGTATCTTTTGCTCTCATTGCAGCCATTCTTTCTTTTTGCCATCCACGTGTCTCTTTCATAATTCGTTTTAGTTTTGTTTGGTCTACCATCTTCTTTCTAACAAGTGCATTAAACAGATTTAGCATAATTCCAAATCCAGTTACTGCAAACATTGAAAGAATTAATCCCTTGATGATTGGATCATCACTTCCAAGTGCACCACGTTCTCCTCCAAGAAAGTCAAATTGGAGAGGTATTGCATCGATGAATAATAGTATAAAGTTAAAGTCCATTTTTTTACAGTCCTATTGCAGTAATTATCTTATCAGCTGCCTCATCAATCTTTCCTTCGTGATTTTGAATATGTCTCACAGGTGAGCCTGAGATTACAGCACAAGCAGATATCATGCCTGATTGATATTCTAATTCTTTTTTAATGTTGACTAGAGTGATTTTATCTCTATTTCTTGTGTCATCTTTCATTCGTCTGTTATAGATTTCCTCAGGTTTTGCAGAAACTGAAACAAAGTTTGATGGTTTGATAATTTTTAGAACATGTTCAGGTAATCCAGGATAGTATCCTTCAGGTGAGCTGATAAATGCATGAGTATCTACAATAATTACTTCTTCAGTTTGAGCTGCAATTTTTTCTGCTGCAATTTTTTGTAGTTCTTGTTGTTTTGATAATGGTAATTTTCGTAATGCATCTCTGTCATCAAGACCATTGTCTTTTGCAACATCATACATCAAAGTTCCAAAACTCATTACAGTAACTGTCTTTTCATGATCTTTGATAATTTCTACAATTTTTGTAACAAGACTAGTTTTTCCAACACCTGGTATTCCTACCAGTACTACTACTCTACTTTCTGCCAAGTAAAGCACCCAATCTCGGCATGGCAACTTCTACTTGTTCTCTAACTAATTGTGTGTAATAGTTGATGAGGATATCTACCATAAGTAAAATTCCAATTCCAGAACCAAATACTCCCAATACATCTGAAACTCCTGCCAATAGACCCAAAATCATAGAGCCAATGATAGTAACTGATGGAATGTACTTGTTTAGTAATGCTTCAACTGGTTTGTTTGATCTTCTAAATCCAGGAATTTGTACATCTGCATCAAGTAAGTTCTGAGCTGCACTCTTTGGAGATAATCCACCAAGTTCTACCCATAGTCTACCAAATACAACTACAATTCCTATCATAAACAAAACATAACCTACTGCACGTCCAGGATCTAATGCTGCTACATCCAGTCCTCTTGGAGGAGTAATGTAGTAAATCAAACCGCCAATTGGTGTAGATGGACTGGTCGGATCAAACTGCGCAATAAAGTTCATAAAGAAATTATTATTTCGCGGGTTCATGTTGGCCCACAGCATCTGGAACATAAAGACCGCGTTTGCAGTAAGTGCAGATGCTAAAATTACTGGAATGTTTGAGACATACATCAATTTGATAGGATAAACTGCTGAGAATCCTCTGTATTTTGTAGATACAATTGGGATTTCAATTTTCATTCCTTGTGTAAATACCAAGATTAACAGAATTCCTGCAGTCAGACAAAGTCCAAAGATACTCGGTAATTGATTTGAACGGAATAGGATATTTGATACATCACCTGCCATTATTGATTGGCCAATGTATGGAATAATACCAATTGTTCCACCATCACCAGCAGGTAACGGACTGAACATACTCCAAAGAATTTGTTGAGCAACACCTGCCATAATGAACAGACTGATTCCACTTCCAAGACCCCAGCCCTTCTGAATCAGCTCATCTAAGAACATGATAATAATCGACGCTGCCATCAGCTGCCCTATCATCACATACAAAACAGAAGGTTCTGAAACTCCAGGACCATAAACTGCAGCAGCATATACGATTGATTCTGCTACAATTACAACATAGGTTACAAGTTTAGTTGCAGTCTGGAAAATTCCTCTTTCTTCAGGTTTCTTAAAGTCAAACTTTAGGATGTCTGAACCTCTAAGCAATTGCATTAACAAACCTGCAGTTACAATCGGCCCAATTCCTAATTCAACAAGTGTTCCTTGTTGTGATGCAAAAATAACTCTAGCAAATGCTAGGAAATCAAATTGTGGTGCTGTTGCTCCAAATAGTGGAGTCTGTCCCATGACCATGTAGATAAGTAATGCAACTCCACACCAGAGCAATCTAGTTTGAAGTGGGATTTTCTTTTTTGGTTTAGGAACTTGTGGTAAATATGGTTCTGCTTTGAAAACTATTTTTCGAATAGCATGAGTGATTGTACCCTCAGCCATTGTCTGTAACTACCTCTTGCCCATCAGTTTTTGCTTTTGCAGAAGATATTACTTCTCCGCCAACGGCTTTGAGTTTCTCTTCAGCTGATGCTGTGAAGTTTTTAACTTTGACGGAATATCCATTTGAAATTTTTCCGCCACCAAGGAGTTTTTCGTATCCTGCGCTTTCCAAGTCTACGATTTTCTTTCCTCCTTCTTCTTTACCGAACTTTGCAAACAAGTCATCTAGATCACGAACACTTGTCCATGATTTTGTTATATTTGGGTGAGGTGGTTTAGTTGAATCATGGCCATAATGATCTGGTTCATCTCTTAATGTGGTACTCCAATGGTGTTTGAGCATACCAGTAATACCAAGACCACCTTTGTGACCACTTGCACGGTGTTGACCTACTTGTCCCCATCCCATATGTCGTCCGCCTCTAAGTCGTCTTGTTTTTCTTAATCTAGTTGCCATGTTAAATCATATTCCTTACAATTGTTCCAAGATCTTTGTTACGTCCAAGAATTCCTTTTTGTCCATACAATTTCTTTGTACTTCGTTTGAATCCATGTCTTGGTGGTGCTAATGCAAACCAAGGTTTTAGTGGTTTTAATTTTGATAACATTGTTTTTCCTTCAGTTAGTGCTGCTGCTAATTCTGCAGAACTACCATAACCTAATTCTTTGATGTCTTCTTCAGTTGCTTTTTTGTATCCGCCTTTTCTTGCCTTTTTGTCAAGAAGTTCTTTTGCTAAATCTGCATCAAGGTCAGTCCATGCAACATAGTGTTGTACTTTTTTTAGCATTCCAAGTAAGTTATCTTTTGAAGGAAGAATTACTGCGCGATATTTTTTTTCTAGTTTAAGTAAATCCATTGTAGTTGATGCCCAATAAGGACAATCTGCTTGACCTTTGATTCTAACAACTAGTACTGCGTTTGCCATTTTAATTATCCTTGACTGAATGTCTGACGTAGACAACTCAATACAGCTTTTGATGTTGAACCCATTGTTGGGGTAGAGCCTTTAGCAGTAGTCCATGCGTCTTTAAGACCTGCCAACTCCAATAATCGTTTAATTTTACCACCTGCAACAAGACCTAATCCTCTTGGTCCTGGGATAATTTCAATTGTAACACTTCCGCCTTTGCCCTTTACTTTGAATGGGATTGAATGTTTTTGATCACATCTGCATTCCCAACTGCCACATCCTAACTTGATTGGATTAACATTAAGGAAAGCTTGACTGGTTGCTTTTTCAATTGCAATTCTCATTTGTTTTGATTTACCCATACCAATTCCCAAGTAACCTTTTGAATCACCTGCTGCAACTAGTGCTTTGAATCTAGTTGATTGGCCGTTTGATGTCATCTTTTGAATCATACCGACATCTACAACTTCACTTGTCAAATCTGGTAATAGTTTTTTAATAATTCCTGATTCTTGAACTCTTAATCCTGATTCTAAAATTTCTTCTAGTGATGTAATTTCACCTGATGCAACTTTTTGTCCTAAGATAGTTTTTGGAACCCAAACCTCTTCTACTGGTTCTCTTCTTGGTCTTCTTGGTTTGTCACTACCACCTTTAGCTCCACCTGGAGGACCTCTACCATAAACTGGTGCTGATTTTCCTCTAGGACCGCCTTGACCTTGTGGTTTTGATTGTGCTGCTTGACTCAATTTACTTTACCTCACCATCAATAGTTGATTTCATTTTTGAAACGTCATTTTTTACTGTAAGATGTTCTCCGTTAATTCTTTCTTCAGCAGGAAAAGTTTCTTCATTAGCTGGAACTTGTAATCCTGCATCAATAATTCCTTTGAGTGCTGCTGCCATTCTTTGTGTATATCGTTTAGTTCCAGTGTACAAAATTGCATCTTTAGCTCCTGCTCCAAGTGCTTTTTTTCCTGCCAAATATCCAGTCAGATAAGATGCAGAGACACTTTTTCTAGAACCCTTCCATCCTTTTTCTATTAGATATCTAGAGTGAGCCGAAGAGATTACTTTGTCTCCAGTCATGCCAGGCTTTAGAATTTGGACTTGGACATTTTGATTAGATATGTTAACTGTGATAAAATCGCGCTTTCCCATCAACATTGTACCTCTTTTACGGTAGTTTGTCTTTTCTTCTCTAAGTCTACGCAATATTTTGGAATAGGCCATTGATAGTCATCGATTTTGAATCTGCTCTTATATACGTTAAGCGTGAATTAGAGCAGCTAGCAAAGCTTTCTGAGTATGAAGACGATTCTCTGCCTCATCCCAAACCACAGATTGTTTTCCATCAATAACTGATGTTGTAACTTCTTGGTTTCTTTTTGCTGGAAGACAATGCATAAAGATCGCATCTTTTTTTGCATTCTTCATTAGTTTGTCATTTACTTGGTACTTTGGAAGAAACTTCTTCATTCTTTTTTTATCAAGATTATGAATTGATGTAAAAGTATCAGAGACTACAACGTCTGTATTTTTTGTTGCAACATATGGATCAGTAGTTAATTCAATTTTTGTAGATTTTTTTGCTTTCTTTACTACTTTGGCATTTGGTTCAAACCCTTTGGGAGTAGCAATAGACATTGAGACGCCAGATAATGCAGCTCCGTAAATCATAGAGTTGCAGACATTGTTTCCATCACCAATCCATGCAACTTTGATTCCTTTGAGCTTTTTCTTTTTCTCTTTTATTGTCATAAAGTCTGCTAAAATTTGACAAGGATGAAATGAATCAGACAGTCCATTAATTACAGGAACAGTTGCATGTGCTGCTAGTTTTTCTAGTAACTCGTGTTCATAGACTCGTGCCATTATACAATTTGTGTATCGAGAAAGTGTTTTTGCAGTATCTTCAATTGATTCGCCTCGAGACAATTGCATGTCATTAGAGGATAAATTAATTGCATGTCCACCTAACTGAAACATTCCAGTTTCAAAACTTACACGTGTTCGAGTGGATGGTTTTTGAAAAATCATCGTTAGTGTTTTGTTTTTTAGAACCTGCTTGTTTCCTTTTTTGAGTTGTTTTTTGAGTTTTATTGAATCATCAATTAGTCCTGCAAATTCCTTTGGGGATAGTTCATCTAATGTGAGTAAATCTTTTGTTTTTAGTTTCATCTTCGTAAGAACCCAAACCTTCCTTTCTTCTTAGGTTTTTCTTCTTTATCATGTTTTTGTACCTCTTGTTCATCATTATCATCATCGTTATCATCATCAACTGGAGTTTCTCCAGGTTCTGGTCTTCCTTGTTTAATCCACTCACGAATTTTTTTACCTAGACTAAATGCTTGAGAATCATTTTCTGGTGGAGGAACATCAAACAAGTCTGAATAATTTGCAATATCATCATCACT
>CAYTNP010000046.1:0-6554 GCA_964439165.1 uncultured Nitrosopumilaceae archaeon
CTTTAACAATGAAAGATTTTGGGAATGTCATGAAGCATTTGAAGGAGTATGGAAACAATGCTATGGACGAGAAAAAGAAATTGTTCAGGGCATAATCTTGTTTGCTGTTGCATTTGCACATGCTCAAGAAGATGATCTTAGAATTGGAATTGGTATGCTTAAACGAGTTTTAGAAAAATTAGGTACTTCACCTTCAATGTATCATTCAATTGATGTGGATAGATTAAGAAATAAAGCAACAGAAATGCAAAAAGTTGAACAATTAACTAATTTTGAGATTTAATTAATTCTAAAGATTTTGAAACTACTTCTGCTCCTTGCAGTAGTCCTATACTTCCTTTCTTGGCTTGTTCTTCAGTCATTCTTGTTGTTCCATCATTTTTGATGAAATCCCCTGAAACTAGTACTGGAACTGGATCATCACTATGTCCTTTATTGATACAAGGAGTAGAGTGATCAGCTGAAATTACAATTGCAACTTTGCTTGAATCTATGTTTTCAACTAGTGTTTTGAAAAACCTCTGATCAATTTCTTCAATATTTTTCATTTTACCTATGGCATCGCCGTCATGACCGAATTCATCTGGACCTTTAAGGTGAACATAAATGGAATTTTGTGTCTCCATTGCTTTTGCAGCCACTTTAGCTTTTTCTTCATAGTCTGTTAATCCTCCAGCTTCAAATGCTTTCATTTCTAAAACATCAGAAATTCCAAGCTCTACTGGCATATCAACAATACATGAAAAGTTCATTCCATATTTTTCATTAATTGGAATAACATCTGGGAATTTGTTTCCTGCATCTCTAAGCAAAATACAACTAAGTAATTTTTTATTTTGTTCGCCCCTGTTTTTATTAATTTGACTTTGTTTTAAAATGTCAATTGATTGTTCATTGAATTCATTAACTAAATTTGCTGTAAATTTTGCATCTTCAATATCTTCTAACGGTAAACATTTTTCAATTTTCAAATAATCTCCAACTGCTTTTGCAACACCCATTCCTCCGATGTTACTGTATGCTGGGTCTGTATTGGTAATCTTTGATGATAATTTTTGTGAATTGTTTCGAATTCTCACAGTTACTCTGTGTCCAATGGTTGGAGAAACAACTACTGATGTATCTGGATTTGAAAATTTTATTTTTTCTTCAATTTCTTTTGCAACTCCATCTGCATCTTCTTTTTCAATATGCCTGCCTGCTCTTCTATCAATAATTACTTCTTCATCATTTAATGTTGAAAAATTCCCTCTTAATGCTAAATCCCCATTTTTAAAATCAATTCCAACTCCAATTGCCTCAATTACTCCTCTTCCTGCATAATCTGCATGATTGAATTTGTATCCTAACATGTTAAAGACTGCAATATCTGATTCCGGAGCAATTCCCTTTCCAACTGAAATCACTTCTCCAATTGCACCATTACTTGCAATTTTATCTAAAATTGGTGTATTTGCAGCCTCCAAAGGTGTCTTTCCATCTAAATCTGGGTGTGGAAGATCCCCTACTCCATCTAAAAGAACGTAAATCATATGAACATCTGAATTATCCATAATACTCTCTGTTAATGCAAGACCTTCTGCTCTGTTTTAAATCTTGCAACAAATGATGCGATCAACTTTTTTTTAATTTTGATTATTTTTTCAAAAACTAATTTTTAATGAAAATATTAATTTCTTAATTCCATAAAAATGTCTGAAATATTTTTTTTATTTTTTATTTTTTAGATCTTAGTAAACGTTTTAACATACACTTACTTCAAATTACAATTATGGGAGATATGCGCAAAGACTATGTTTCTGAGCGTTTTATGATTATCTCAAAAAAAGAAGATAAAATAACTGATCCAAAAAAATCTCCGTTTTCACCAGGAAATGAATCAATGACAAATCCTTCTGTTTTGTCACTTGTTGCAAAAGATGGAATGCTTCAACGTCTTCAAGATGATGATGAAGATTATGTTGAAAATTGGTCCATTAGAGTTTTTGAAAGTAAAAATCCAATTGTATCTGTTGATACTGATAATACTTACAGTGACCGTCCTTTTTACAGTGAACCTGCATATGGATACCACTATGTGGTGGTTGCATCCCCAAACCCTAAAGATACTTTTGCATCAATTGATACTGAACAGTGGTCAAATGTTCTAGTAGTTGTTCAAGATAGATTGCGTTGGCTCTATACTCAAAAAGGTGTAACCTATGTTTCAATTTATGCAGATCATGGTGAATTATCTGGTAGTACCAATCCTCATCCACATTTGAATTTGTTAACTTTTTCAACAATTCCACCAATTATTGAAGAAGAAGCAGAAGCTTCTCACAAAATCCTCAATGAAAAAGGTGTATGTCATATGTGCCAAACAGTAAATGAAGAGATTGGAGGCCCAAGACAGGTTCTCCAGACTGAAGGATTTATCGCATTTAGCCCTTGGGCTCCTTCACATCCTTACGAATTTTGGATTGCTCCAAAAAAACACACTACTAGTTTCTCTAAAATCACTCAAAAAGAAATCAATGATTTGTCACTAATTTTAAGATCAACTTTGGGAGGATTGGCAAAAACAATCAAAAATGTCTCATTTAGTTTCGTATTTCATCTTTCTCCTGAAAAGAAAAATAGCCGACAAATTCATTGGCATATTGAAATTTACCCAATTACAAAACATTTGTCTGGATTAGAACGTGGATATGGTATTTACTTAAATGATATCTCTCCTGAAAAGGCTGCAGAAAAATTAGGTGCTGCTTGTAGAAAAGAATTGGCAAATCTTGTAGGTATCATTTAATTTTTTGAATGGTTTATTTATTATCTAAAATGTGTTGAATTATGCTTAAAATTAAAATGCCAATTGAAAATTGGCTTGCAATTACCAGTCTTGTTTTTTTTGTAATGTTTGTTGGTCAAATACTTTCTATAGAATATTTGTTGATTGGTGATAAACACCCTGATCTTTATACTCAGAACTTTATAGATTCTAAACTGTTCATGTTTTATTCCATTGGTGTTGGCCCTGCTGGAATTTTAGCTGCTGTTGCTTTTATAATGACAAGAACTTATGGTTCAAAATCTACTGGTATGATCATTATTGCAAGTGGTGTAATTTTGTTGGTAGGAATGCTGGTCTCTTATTTCTCACTGGATTCAATCAAAGATGATTATGTTACTGATTATCTTCAGTTAACTCCTATATTGTTTATCATTCTCTCTGCTCCTATACTTGGAGTTGGAGCTTATTTGACAAGACTGAGAAAAAGACGTCCTAAAAAAGAATACTTCTAGTTGTGATCAAATCTCATTTCACTTGCAGTGTGTTTGAATCCTAGTTTTTCATAGAACCCTTTTACATCATCTGTACAGTCAAGGATTGTTTTGTAACAGCCTCGATTTTTTGCAAATTCTAAAAGATATTTCATTATTTTCTCACCAATTTTTTTTCCTTGGACTTTTTGATTGACTACGACATCCTCAATGTGTCCGACTAATCCTCCTTCATGAATGAATTTTGATTCAATTAGTAATGTTGTAGCTCCAACGATTTTTCCATCCATTTCTGCAACTGCTATGATGTGATCTGGGTTTGAATTGATTTTTTCAAAAATTCCCTCTGCCTTTTTTTTATCGATATTACTTGCCAATCTCAATGAATCTAATGTTTCAAGAAATCCATTTTCCAGATCTTCTAGTTGTAATTCTCTTATTGTTACTTCGTTCATTTTGATTTTTTGACCTTTCTTGGTTTTTGAGAAAATAGTTCTGATGCTTTTTTGTATGATTCTTTGTTTCCTATATCTACAAATTCTTTTTTACTAATGAAACCATTAACCAATTTCTTTTGTTTCATTGCTTTTTTAATTACATCATCCATTCCATATGGTTTGTTTTTTGGAATATACTTCAACACTTTAGGTTCCATGACATAACAACCAATATTGATATTAGCTTTAATCTCTGGTTTTTCTTCCCAACTGAGTACTTTTCCTTTGGGAGATGTTTTGATTACCCCGTATTCTAAATTAGTTTTGTATTCAAACAATCCCATTGTGGCAAATGCTTTTTTCTGGTTGTGTTGTTTAATCATATTTCTAAGACTGAAATTAAAAATAGAATCTCCGTACATGCAAACAAAAGTATCATCGATGAATTCTTCAGCAGTTTTTAATTGACCTGCAGTTGCAAGTGGTTTATTTGAAATGGCATATTCTATGCTTACACCAAATTTTTCTCCATCTCCAAAATAATCTTCAATAACATCTCGTAGATAGCTTACACATAGTACGACTGATTTTACTCCGTTATCTCGTGTCCAATCAATAATGTGCTCTAAGATTGGTTTGTCTCCTAATGGAAGCATGGGTTTTGGAGTTTTTTTTGTTAATGGTAGTAATCTTGTACCTAATCCACCTGCTAAAATTACTGCTTTCATAATTAGTATCTCGCGTATGACTATTTATGTTCGAGGATGAATTTTGATTAGATAATTTTTAAAATCTTATTCAAGACGTTTTCAGGATTTTTACCAAACACTATGATCATTGGCTCTTTTCCAAAATCTCCTTTATGAAAAACAACATCTGGGATTTTTTTTGAATTTTTTATTGCAGTTTTTATTCCCCATGCGATAGTTGAATCTTTAAGTTTGATCTTTTTTGGCTCTTTTGTTCTATCATATTCTGATAACACTAATTTTGATTTTTTAATTTTTGAAATTGTTTTAGTTTGATATTTTAGATTTATTGCCGAACGAATCTCTGGTGATTTTTTGTTTATTATTAGTAATGCTGTTGCAACATGTTTTGATCCTCCGTATTCTAATTTACCTGACACCAAAACTTTTTTTCCAGCTTTGACTATTCTTCCTGAGACGCCAAGAATGTCTTTTGTAGTTTTTGATTTTTCTTTTGAATATACAAAATTTGTTTGGCATTCAGGAATTAATTTGTAAATGTCTTTAATTTCTGTAAACTCGTTTATTGCATTTGATAATCCTTTGTTGATTGAATCTTGATTTTCAATATCTGTAATTACAATTCCTTTGCCTCTTTTTTTGGCATTTTTTATTGCATCAAATGTCGTTTGTTTGGCAAATTTTAGAGACTCTTTCAAATTATTGCCTTTTACTAGTGAATAAAGCAGTGATACTGAATAGATATCCCCACTACCGTGATTGATTTTTGATATTTTCTTATCTGAAATAAAATAATCTTTATTTTTTTCAAGAACAAAATCTTTGATTTCATTATTCTTTGATTTGATACCAGTAATTATGACATTTTTTGAGCCTAGTTTTTGAATTTTTTCTGCAATTTTTTTATTTGAAATTTTTATTTTTGTGTTTGATAAAATTCTGGCTTCATATTCATTTGGGGTAATTGCCGTTGCAATTGGGATGATGTATTTTTGAAAATCTTTCATGGCTGATTTTTCTAATAGTACTCCTCCAGTAGTTGATTTGATTACTGGATCAACTATTATTGGAATTTTTAATTTTTTTAATTGATTGTAGATAACTTTGATAATTTTAGAGTTATACACCATTCCTATTTTTACTCCGTCGATTTTAAAATCAGAAAATACTGATTGTAACTGACTTTTCAAAATCGTTTCTGAAACTGGTTCTACTATTCCAAAATTTTTAGTATTTTGTGCTGTAATTCCTGTAATTACTGTTAATCCGTACACATTAAATTTTGAAAATGACTTTATGTCACTTTGAATTCCTGCTCCTGATGATGGATCAGATCCTCCAATTGATAATAAATTCATATTTTTCGTCCCTTTCTAACCCTAATCTATTTTTCTTTTAATAATTTTTTAAAATCATTTGTGATAGGGATTTTATACTTTGATGGTTTTATTCATTTAATGTCAAAACTGCCTGTAGTTGATGATTCTTTTTCTAAAAAATTAAACTGTACTACTTGTTTACTTCCTATGCAGTATCAATCAAAAAAAGATGAAAAATTCTTTTGGCAATGTTTCAAATGTGGTAAACAAATCATTGTGTCCTCTGAAAATTTTAATGATATTGAAGAACATTGGAGTCCTCCACGATAACTGATTTGTCTGAAATTGATTCTCTAAAATCTGAAAATCAGAAATTGCGTAACTATATTGCACTTGTTTCTTCTGAATTAGAGTTTTCAGAAAGAATTACTGAAATAAAACAAAATTTTCAAAATTCTCCAGACTCTCAACGGATAATCACGCCTATTATGGACAGATTATCAAAAATTAAATCTGAAAAAATTGCTTTAGAAAAAGAATTGAATCTAAATTAAAATCCAAATTTATGATGATGCTTGTTTAATGCATTCAAAAGAACAAAATTCATCTCGCATACTTTGAAACTCTCGTCCACAATGCATACACTCCCTAACCGTCCTCACAATACCACTATGGGATTACAGCATATAAGATCGATCAGACATCCCTATATAGAAAGAACCCATTAATTTGCGATCAATATTTTTGATGAATTTCACGATTGTTTAAATCAGGCAAAACCTACATTTTGTTATGGCAACTCAAATGACTTCTGCACGACGTGGTGT
>CAYTNP010000046.1:6654-8308 GCA_964439165.1 uncultured Nitrosopumilaceae archaeon
ATGGATCTTAGTGATGGTGGTGATGTTAAACATATTCGAAAAACACTTTTGGAAACTGCACCTATCACATTTGGTACTGTTCCAATTTATGAGGCATACAATTACGGGGTAGAGGTTCACAAAAATCCTTTGAATCTTACTGAAGATGATTTTCTAAAGGCATTTGAAAATAATGCTAAAGATGGTGTTGATTATACTACAATTCACTGTGGAATTACTAAAGATATTGCTAAACGAATTCTTAAAGTTCAAAGATATGGTGGAGTTGTAAGTAAAGGTGGAACTCTTACTGCTGCATGGATGCTAAAACATGATAAAGAAAATCCGTATCTTACTCACTATGATTATTTGATCGAATTAGCAAAAAAATATGATATTACATTTAGTCTCGGTGATGCATTAAGACCTGGTTCTATTTTGGATTCTCATGATGAATTACAGGTTCAAGAGATGATCAATATCTCTCAACTAACTAAACGTGCACATGAACAAGACATTCAAGTAATGGTTGAAGGCCCTGGCCACGTTCCATTAAATGAAGTTGCAGCAAATGTCCGATTGGCAAAATCCCTAATTGGCGATGTACCATATTATGTTTTAGGTCCACTTGTTACTGATGTGGCATCAGGTCATGATCATATTGCAAGTGCAATTGGTGCTGCAGTTTCTGCAAGTGAAGGTGTTGATCTTTTATGCTATCTTACTCCATCTGAACATTTGGCATTGCCTAATGCTGATGAAGTAAAAGCAGGATTGATTGCATATAGAATTGCAGCTCATGCAGGTGATCTTGTAAAAATTCGAGAAAAGGCAATAAAATGGGATATGGAAATGACTGAAGCTCGTCGTACTTTGGATTGGGAAAAACAACTTGCATTATCTATTGATCCTGAAGAGGCCGCAAAAATACATAGTAGAACAGGACAACATCCTGGAAATAATGTTCCTTGCACTATGTGTGGTGGTGCATGTGTATACATGATGTTGCCTCAACAAAAAAAATACGATAAAGAAAACGAAAACTTACAACAAATTGAGTAATACTTTTTCTAAACTGGGAACTGTTTCATAATTTTCTAATTCTTCAATACTAATCCATTTGAATTCAGAATTTTCCCAATTCAGTTTGATTGTTGGATTTTTTGCTTCAAATAAAAATGGAAATACTTCCCATTCATGATTTTCATATTGTGGTGAATGAATTCTCATTTCTTCACCTGATTTTATCAGTGTAATGTTGTCTTCTGTAATTCCTGCCTCTTCAAAAATTTCAACTTTGGCTCTTCGAAGTGGAGTTTCATTACTTTCTATAATGCCACTAATTCCTGCCCATAACCCTTTCATGGATTTTACTTTTTGACTTCGTTTTAAAATTAATAATTTATCATTATCTTTAATGAACGATGTAACAATTTTTGTTGAGCGCATGTCCGTTATTTTTCAACAGCTTTTACCATTTTTGCTAATCTTTTGTAGGAATCATTGATGTCTGTATGTTTTGCTAATCTCTCTTGACAATCTTTGATGTATGTGATTACTTCTTCAGTCTTTGATTCTTGAACAGATGTAAGTAATCTACCAATGTCCTTCCAAAGTTCTTCAGCTACTCTTCTAATTTCTGGATTTGCAATAATTGTTTCAATTAATTCTGGAG
>CAYTNP010000047.1:0-1818 GCA_964439165.1 uncultured Nitrosopumilaceae archaeon
ACATTAATTCTATCAGTCCAACCAAGTCCTTCATATCTTTGATTACAATCTTGTAAAAGAAAAGTTTCATTTGAGCAGAACATCATAATTATTCCTGCAGATTTTTTCACATTAGTAAATCCAGTATCAGCATATACAGATTGTAATGAAACAGTAGAGATTAGAATAGCAGTGAATACAAAAATTGCCATTAATTGAAAATTCTTATTCATAGTAACTAGGTTTGTACTAGTTTTGAATATAACACAGATGGTTCATTCGATAAATGTACCACTTATTCTATCTTAATTTGACAAGAATGGAAATTTTCATCCCACTTTGAGTGTCCAACAAATCTTTTTGATTCAAATTCTTTAAGATCATTAAATGTTGTACTAGTTTTTCCAATTATATCACCCGAATTATCTAAAAATGATATTTCTAATTCAACTTGGTTACGTTTTACATCATCATTATGATATATACCTGAAATTGTAACAAGACCAAAGTCATCACGTGTACATGAAAAATTTTCCACACCTTGAACTACAGATTCTTCTAATTTAGTAGACTTTGGTACAGTTTGAGTTTCAGTGTTTGGATCATCTCTAATTTCATTTTGTAATACATTGTGTAATTGAGAATTTATGTAATCATTTTTGTAAAAACTAATTTTTTTCAAGATTTCACTCATGAATCTACTTGTAGGTTCAGTTTCATCTAAAATTAGATTTTGAGTATTGTAATTGTAATGCTCACCATGTTGATCAAAAATAATTACATGTACAATCAAGTTTTCGTATATGCATGAAGTAACTGCACCTTCTGCAGTATAATTAAACAAACATTCTGAATTTGTACCAGGATTTCCCTTTAGATATGCTGAATCAAAGATTTGTTGTTTATCCCTATTCTCAAAAGCATTCCAATAATTTTTCAAATCATTTTGATTGTTAAATTCTGAAATTTCTAAAACTAGTGTTGGTACTTTGAATTTATAAAAAATTGGTTCATAAACTCTAGTAATATCATTGAAAATAATTTTTACAAAATCTACAACTCCTTGTTTTTCTTCAAACTCATATTCAGTTGAAAACATTCTCCATTTAGTTTCTCGAGTAATATTCAAAATTTCTTTGTCATTTAGCAGAAACTTTTCTAAACTTGATTGAAAAGTTTCATTGTTTGTAAAAATACTTTGAGAATTGTATTCCAGATAACCAACTTCTCTCAAATAATGTAAAGTTCTAAGAAATTGTAAATCAGTTATTTTTTCATCAATCCACCACTGTGCTCTATCTTTTACCCAATGCGGAATTAATTCTGAAGTCTTTTCTTCTTCAAGTTCAGGAATTTTGTGAAGTACAGTTTTTGCTGTATGTTGTAAAATTTCTTGTGACTCTAATTCATCAGGTAAAATATTGTTATCAAGTACGTTTTGGATTAATGCTAGAAATTCAGCATCAGATATTTGGCCTGAAATCCAAATTGAAGTGGATTGTCTTATCCATTCAGGAAAGATTTCTTGTTGAGAATTTTGTCCAAATGCAGGGATTTGAGTAGAAATTAAGAACAAAAATAGTGAAATTCCCAATAATGAACGAATTTTGAGATTCATTATGGAAAAATCTCCTTTGAGAATCTCAAAATAATATGTTTATAGTCATCATCACTTGAGGTATACTTTGCATACTCTACACTTCCACACAGCAAAAGCCATTCCTTGACTTTATCATACGAGTCAGATTTTGAATTTCTTAGAATATCCAGTAATTCAAGATTGGTCATTTCTTTGTAAATTTTCATATTTTGGGAATAATAGTACCTGATTGCCTGACT
>CAYTNP010000047.1:1918-8154 GCA_964439165.1 uncultured Nitrosopumilaceae archaeon
ACACCAATTCCAATGTTTGATGGAGATTTTTCTCCAGACATTAATCCATCAAATAATTCTGAAGTTTGTTCTGAGAATGAATTAATCATTCTTTCTTGAATCTGTTCTTTGTTAAGTAACAAATAGTTTGGAGAGTATTCTCTTAAATCAAATCCACTCTCACCACTTCTAGTAGCTTCTTCCATTAATGCTCGTCCTAATGTGAATTCTTTAGGTGTAAAGATATCATTTGGAATTGCTTCTAAATTATCCAGGGTATAACCACGTTCAAGAACAAATAATTCCAAGTTTGAGTTTGGATTGTAATCAAGAGATTGACCTTTAATTAAATATCTACTATTACCAATAGGATCTAACAATGCTTCTGCAATTTCGACATATCCATCAGAAAATCTATCATAATATTTTATTTTATGTTTAAAACTATCATCTCTAAGATCTTTTTGTTCAACTAATACTCCATTAAGCATTTGACCTTCTTCTGAATCAATTGTAATTTTATAATCTCCAATAGAATATTCATTATTTGTAATGAATTTATCATAAATTGGTTTTGGGTTTTCTGAAACTAGTTCTTCATAACTTGAAACAATTTCTGCTTCTTTTTGTGTAACACTTTGTTTATCAATTTCCCCTTCAATTAACCAATCCATTTGGATTTGGGTATCATCTGCATATGCAGTATTTACCAAAAAAACAAGTGGTAAAAGAAATAGGATAATTTTGAAATTCATGGTAGTCCTCAATTTAGGGAAAATAGATTATAATCCAGAATACAAATTAAGTTCAATTCTACTTTAAAATCTAAAATTTTCCTTTAATCGAAATTGGTACATTTATCGAATGGACCAGTCTTCTATTAATTCAAAAATCACTACATTTGCATAATGGCACTAAGAGAAAATCATGTGAATTATTCAGTATCAAATGAAAAAATCAAGGAACTTGGGGTAGAGGCCCAAAAATATGCTGAAAAACTAAACACCGTTCTTGATGAATCACATAAAATCATCATAGGACAACATGATGCACTACAAAAAATTCTAATTTCAATAATTTCTGATGGACACATTCTACTTGAAAGTGTTCCAGGCTTGGCAAAAACACTAATGGTAAAAACAATGGCTCAAATTTTTAGTGTAGAGCATGTAAGAATTCAATTTACACCAGATTTACTACCTGCAGATATTTTAGGAACAAAAATTTACAAAAATGCTTCTGGATCTTTTGTAACACAAAAAGGTCCAATCTTTCATAATTTTGTACTAGCTGATGAAATTAATCGAGCACCACCAAAAGTTCAATCAGCTTTACTTGAAGCAATGCAAGAAAGAAATGTCAGCATTCATGGAGATACATATGAGTTAAAAAAACCATTTTTAGTTTTAGCTACACAAAACCCAATTGAAAATGAAGGAACATACAAACTTCCAGAAGCTCAAGTAGACAGATTTGCTTTAAAGATTCTAATTGATTATCCATCAAAACAAGAAGAACTAGAAATTATTGAAAGTAATTCTACTGAACAGACTAATTCAATAAAATCACTCATCACACCAGAAGAAATTATTAAAATTCAAAAGTTTAATGAAAAAATTTATGCTGATAAAATAATTACAGAATACATTGCAGACATTGTCAATGCTACAAGAAATCCAAAAGACTATGATCTTGATTTAGAAAATATGATAGAGTTTGGTGCATCACCTAGAGCATCAATTTGGTTAATGAGAACTGCCAAAGCAAATGCTTTGCTTAATGGAAGAGGATTCATAATTCCTGAAGACGTCAAGGCAGTTGCACATGAAGTATTACGACACAGAATAATTTTGACATTTGAGGCAGAAGCTAATGGAATTAATTCAGACAAAGTAATTGACTTTGTTTTAGAAAAAATCACGCCTCCTTAGAGAAATGACTGAGTTATCTGAGCTTCTAAAACAGGTGAAAAACCTGGAAATAAAGACCAAAAACCTTGTTGAAGGCATGGAATCTGGTGCCTTCAGGTCACGATTTAGAGGTGGAGGTATAGAGTTTTCTGAGGTTCGAGAGTATGCAGCAGGAGATGATGCAAGAAGAATTGATTGGAATGTTTCAGCCAGATATAATGATCTTTTTGTAAAAGAGTTTGTAGAAGAAAAAGAACTCAATGTCTATGTAATAATTGATTTGTCTGCAAGTAATGATTTTGGTTTTCTTAAAAGTAAAAAAGAATTAGGATTTGAAGTTGCAGCATCATTAATGTTTTCTGCATTAAAAAATAATGATAGAGTTGGGATGGGGTTATTTACTGATACTCTTGAAAAATTCATTCCAGCCAAAAAGGGCAAAAAACACATGATGCAAATTCTTCAGAATTTACTTGACTATTCTCCAAAAAGTACAAAAACTGATATTTTAAAATCACTATCCCAATTAGAAACTAATCTAAAGCGTCGAAGCGTAGTCTTTATTGTTTCAGATTTTATTTCAGATTCATTTGTAAAACCACTAAAATTTTTGAAATTTAAACATCAAATTGTTCTAGTAAATATTTCAGACATTAAAGAGAATAAAATTCCAGAAATTGGTAATGTCTATCTAGAGGATGCAGAATCTGGTGAGCAAGTTTTAGTAAATACATCTGATAAAAAATTTCAAGAACAATATTCTATTCTTCTTAAAAATAATAAAGAAAAAAATGAATACGAATTAAAAAAACTAGGAATTGATTTTCTAAATTTATCAAATGAGGAACCATTTGATGTGACATTTAATCGATACATCAAAAATAGGAGACGAAAATAAATGCAAATTCAATTTGAATACATTTATGCATTGTTTTTGCTTTTGATAATTCCTGGATTGTATTTTTTGTATTCAAAGTACAATTCTGAGAAAAAAGATTCTATTTTGAAATTTAGTTCATTAAAAATTGTAAAAAAATCAATAATGAAAAAAAATTTCCTCAGAAAACATTTGCCATTCATCTTAATGATGGGAATATTGGGTTTGGCAATAGTGGGTTTGGCAAATCCACAAATTCCAACTTTATCAGTTGAAAAAGGAGTCAATTTGAGCATAGTTTTGGATGGTTCTGAAAGTATGGCAGCCTCAGACTATACTCCCACACGCCTAGATGCTGCAAAAAGTGCCATAACTAACTTGATTTCAAAAGTGGGCTCACAAAATAATGTAGGAATAGTACTCTTTGAATCAGGAGCCACAACAATTTCGTATCTAACTCCTGAAAAAGAAAAATCAATTAACGCAATTTCATCAATTCAGCAAGGTCAAGGAGCTACTGCAATTGGAGATGGACTTTCTTTGGGAATTGATATGGCATCATCTATTCCAAACAAAAAAGGTGTAATTATTTTACTTAGTGATGGAGTTCACAATTCAGGATTAATCACACCAAAAGAAGCAATATCATATGCAAAAATTAACAATATTCAAATTCACACAATTGGTTTAGGATCAATCGAACCAGTTTATCTTAGAGATGACATCTATGGGGATCCACAATATGCAGAACTAGATGAAGATACTCTTGTTGCAATTGCACAAGAAACAGGGGGAAACTATTACAAATCACTTGATGAACAAACACTCAATGAGATATTTGTTTCACTAAGTAATAATTTAGAATATGAAATGGAATACTCTACAATTAGAGATTGGTTTATAGCTGCTGCAATCGGATTGTTGTTATTTAATGTCTATATCATTTATGGAAGATATAGAATTGTTGCATAAATTATACAACGATAATCTTTCTCTCAACTAAGTTTTCTATAATATTTAGAAATTCATCATCTGAAATTTTTTCTTCACTCCACCATTGAACTGGGTTTTTTACCCAAGAAGGAATTTGCCATTGAGATTCTAGGATAATACTTTTCTGAGGAATGTAAACAATTTGTTTTTCAAACAAATAATTTATTCCTTGTAAAAATTCTAAATCAGTAATTTGTCCATCAGTCCACCAATTTGCATCGTTTCTAATCCATTCAGGGATCAAAATAGTTTCAATTAGTTTTCCATCAGGCTCAAATCCAGTAATTTTTAAAACTCCTTTTGATTTAGGATCTACAAAAAATGCAACATGCCAGTTTCCCATATCATCAATGCTTTGAATAAATTCAACAGGTTCATCATTTAGATACACTTTGAATTTTTCATCCTCAGAATATCTTGGAAATTCTAAATTAATGTAATTTTGAAATTCCCAACCCTGAATCAATGTGAAAAATAGAGTTTCACCTTTCAAATCAAACTCAGGATATGATAGTAAAATGCTTGAATCATATCTAATTTTAAAAATTTCATCATCTCTAGGAACAGTCAAAACAATAATGCTATCCTGACCTACTGCAAAGCAGCTATAATACCACACATCTGATGAGAATTTTGGATCAGGATACATGGTAAATTCTCTAATTTCACCTGGTTTCATCTCAGGAATTGGAAGGATGTTTTTTCCCATGTCCAATGTCTCATCATCATACCCATGGATAATTGCATAAATTTTAAAATCAGATACAGTTTCAGTACCTGAATTAATTATTCTACCAGTAAGATGTCCATCATCATGAACTATCAAAGTTTCATCATAAATCACATCAATTGAGATTTTTTCAGCTTTTGTTTTTTCAAAAATTAATTCTGCAGGCAATAAAATTGGAGAATCTCCTGATATTTTAGGAAATTTTATTTTAAATGGAATTTCATTTCCAGAGGCCAAAGGTACATGTTGAATTGTTCTAGAAAATTCTTGATCATTATCATTTACAGAAACAGTAATTGTAGGAAGAATAGCATAATCAAGTTCATTTTTTACATTTCCAACAACAGTATAGATTCCATTTGAATCATAAAATCCAACATACTCATGAGATGGAATGAAAACCTCACCATATGAAATAGGAATTAAAGAAAATGCTACTAGTAATGTAAGAATTACTGGGATTTTTAGATGTAAATTACTAGAGGGAGTTGAAAATATCTTCGAATCCAGATGTTGGTTTCTCAAGTGAACCTGGTCTATAGTCTTCAATTAATTTGTCTATAAGATCTCTTGCTTTAATATGATATCTTTTTTTGAGTTTAACAACTTTTGTTTCAACTAGACCATCATCTACAATTTGTGATAAATATAGTGAAACAGTTGAAGGTGATTTTTTTACTTCTTTAACTAATTGTGAGAACTCTAATCCATCTTCTTTGATTAATGCAAGTAACAAATCACGAGGAGTTTGTTTTCTTAGTGCTTTAATTACAATAGATTCTTCTTCAGTAATTTGAGGTGGGAAAAATCTTACTTGTCTTGGACCACGATTAACTTTGATGAATCCATTTTTTTCTAGTTTTCCTAAATAATGACTTAGAACACCATTTTTTAATCCAGAAGAACGCATAATTTCACGGAATTGAATTCCAGGATTTTTTTCAATAATTTGTTGGATTTGTTCATTTCTATCAGTCATTTCTAAACACTCCTAAGGCCAATAAGCCTAATGTTGCAAACGTCAATAAATGTCCTACCTCGGCTAATGGCATATCTCCAAGGTCATAAACTGTAGGCCAGGTTGTATCAATTAATCTAACAAATTCTGCTGCAATAAAATTTCCAAAGGCTATGGCACTAAGTAAAAGTCGTTTTGTTCGTAATTTTGAATATGCAAATATTGCAAGAACTGTAATGAATACTGCAAGGGCAATTCCTCCTACATGCAAAAAGATGTGTGCAATATGATATCCATGAAACAAGTGTGGTCCAATAATTGGAAAGGCCAAAATTGTTACAACGCCTGCAACAACAATAGAGAATAAAGTAGACTTTTTTTCTACTATACTTTCAGGCCTAAACATATTCAAAATTGATCAGTTTTCGATTTAAAACAACTGGTTCATGTGTCGAATAAAGAAGCGATCAAACATGAATTATTCCATTTTTAATTAAAAATTCTAGTCCTAAAACAAATGTCTCATCATCAATTTGGCCATTGGCCCACCAAGAAGCATTGTTTCTAATCCATGAAGGAATTTCATTGGAATCAGAAGTTTCTTGTGAAGTTGGAGGAATTACAATGATTTCATTTTTTATCAGATATTCTATTCCTTGAATGAATGTGCTATCATCAATTTGATCTTCTGACCACCATAATGCATTATTTCTAATCCAATCAGGAATTAAAATTTCACTTTGAGTACTAATTCTATCAACTACAATAGGAATACTGGTTCTTGCAAGA
>CAYTNP010000048.1:0-7847 GCA_964439165.1 uncultured Nitrosopumilaceae archaeon
TTGATGGAATTCAGTGATTTTCTAAACGAAGTTGGGAAAACAGGAAATCATTGGATAGATTATCATATTATCCGAGGAAAACTAGAATCATATGAGAAAAAATACAAAATCAAAATTAGAATTTTTGTTGATTAATTTATGACTGGCCAACTTTTAGTCAACAAAAACTGTCGTGCAAACCAATAATCCCACCTAAATTCTCAAAATAATCGTGAAAAATAGACCTTAAACATTACAGTAGCCTAAATTTTTTCTTTTTTTTGAATTTGATTTTTTTTCAAAAAATGATTTTGTACCATTTAATCCCATTTAATTTTAGAAATACAATTGACTATTACTTACTGTATTTTCAAACAAATCATTCTTTACAAATCAAGTAGTAAATTTACTAATCACAAATGAACGAAACGACACAAACTCAAATCAACTTGGGTGATTACAACAAACCGCAAGAACAATCTAAAGCCGTTGGTATTGGAAAAATACTAGGCAAAATTGTCAACATCAAGGATTTTAAAACAAACAGAGGTAAACCATCACCATACACTCCAAAGGATTCCATTGGAGAAGATGGTATGACTGATTACAATGTCGTTGACACTGTAGAATCTTTTGATGTAAATGGACAAATGGTAAGTTCTTTTTTTGTAACACCAGCAATAGTTAAACAGATTCAACGAGTACCAAATTATCAGTCTGAATTGGCTGCTGGAAAGGTATTTGGTCCATGTAAAATAGGCCAAAAAATATCTGCTAAAACTAGTGCAAATTATTGGTGTCTTCTTTTCCCTGGAGAAGAAGACTACTAGTTTTTTTAAAATTTTTACAAAAAATTTGTTTAATTTTGAAAAATCTTTAAAGATCTTTTTTTATTTGAACATCCTTTTATCTTATAATATTACTCTTATGATATGGTCAATATCAGATGTGAAGATTATGGCTTTGATTGCGATTATTCTCTAGAGGGGGATGTGGATTCCGTAGTTTATGGCTATCAATCACATATGACTGATGAGCATGGAATTGATTACTCATCTGAAACTCTTTGTAAAACCATAATGAAAAAACTCCCAAAACAAATTTCAAACTAGAGTCACTATGTGGCTCATCTCCTTTGTTTTGAATTTTAGAAATTAATCTTTAACTTATAATACATTATTAGTAGTAAAACATTCAAATTTTTTAATGGATAGTTCTTTTCCTCTTGAAGATACTAAAACAAAAATTCAAGATATTTTGACAGAACCCGAAATTAGATTTTGTGGATTAATTGATTCAGAAGGTGAATTACTTGCAGGGGAGATGAAACCTGGAATTATTCCACTTGAAACTGATAAAGACAGAAGAAAACTGTATCAACAATTAGCACATAGAGTAGCTAATAGAACTGGTTTTGATTCAAATTTTGGCAGAGTAAAATATTCTTCATCGAGACGGGAAAAAATTGTAATGATCAGTTTTCCTATTGGAAGATACATTTTACTAGTAACAGCAGAACCCTCTGTGAATATTGATAGATTAGCATGGAAGGTAATTTACAAATTAGATCATCAATGGTCTGAGTACTATGGTTTTTGATTTATCTTGCTTTACGTTTCCAACCTTGTTCAATTTTAGAATTTTTTACAGATGAATGTTCATGTTTTTTTCTAGTACTCTTATTTGATTTTTTGTTGTCATTTTCTTCTACAACAAATGTTTTCTTTACAGGTTTTGTTTCTACTTCAGTGTAGATGATATTGGTAGATGATGTGTTTTCTTTCTTTTTCTTTTTTGTTCTTTGAGATTCTTCATTTTTAATTGACCATTTGATATTTTTTAGGTCATTTGAGGATGATTGTTTTTTGTTAAAATCTCCTAGTGATTTTACCATGTATTGCTGATTTTGATTCTAAACTTAAGACTATCTATAGTAGAAATTAGATAGTAGGTATTTTTTTGATTATTTATGAAGTCTGATGATGTCTTTAGAAAAAGAAATCTAACCAAAGTGAATTTTGAATACGAAGATTTGATAGGACGGGATTTGTCTGACTCTAATTTGAGCGGGGTTGATCTTTCAAACAGAGATATTCATGATGCAGACATGAGTTGCTGTGATTTGAGCAATGCTAATCTTAGTTATGCTATTTTGTTTTATGTAAAATTGAGGGGTTCTGATTTGAGGAACATCAACTTGTCTAATGCCAAACTATGGGATGCAGAATTGTATGGTGCTTTACTTCATGATGCAGATTTACAATCTTCTGACTTGTTTTATTCTGATTTGAGAAATACTGATTTGAGCAATGCTAATCTTGGTGGTGTTAATCTTAGACACGCAAATTTTGATGGTGCCATTTTAGATGGTGTTAATTTTCAGGGTGCAAATTATGATTCTCAAACTTTTGAAACTTTATCAAAGAAATATCAGTCTATTTTAGAGCAACAGGGCAATCTTTGGTAGAATAGTTGAATCTTTTTAAGAGTATTAGTACAGGGTAAATTCATGAATCTAAAATCTGAAAAATCAATTAAAGAATATCTAAAAACATTACCTGATGACACTGTAATCAAATACTATTCTAATGTTGAATTTACTCCGTTTCCTGTATTGATTATCGAAGAATACACTAGACGTTTTAAACAAAAATCAAAAAATGAACTAGTTAAAGATCTTAAAACTCATGCAACTCTAGCTAAAAAGAAAACAAACGAACTAGGTAAAATGGCAAAAAAGCATAAACTTGTAGATGATGTTACACGAGAAAAATCTGAAGAAATTATTCGTCATGCAAAAAAGAAAGGATTTGAGATTTCTCAGAGAATTGCAAAGAAAAGTACTCGTCTAAAATCAAAATTAAACAAAAAATCAAGTAACAAAATTGCCAAGAATTTAGAATTACTTGAAAAATTAGGTCAACTCAAAAAAGCAGGCATTCTTACTAGTCAAGAATTCCAAGAGAAGAAAAAGAAAATCCTATCTAAAATCTGATTGTTCTGATTCTTACCAATACTTTTATGTTAAAATCAAATCCTGCAAATTTGTGGATATTTCACAAAAGAGACTACCTATAATTTTGATAATTATTCTTCTAGCTGTCTTGGTAGTACAATTTATGACAAATCAACAAAATGCAACTCTAATTGATACTCAGACATGCGAATTATACATCAAAGATGCACAAATTGGAGGAAAAAAATACCTTGGTGAATTTGATTCAAAATGTTTAGATTTGAGAAATCTCAACCCTTGATTATGATGGCAATTTATTTTAATCAGATCTGCTCTTAATCCTATATTATGAGTGAGAAAACAAAAAAAGATAATTTTCAATTAATTGATAAAATTACTGCTCAGCATTTCTCTGAAATTGAGCACAATGTACCACATTTACAACAAGTTCTTTTTGATTTACAAAACGAGTATTACAAAATATGGAAAAATTTCATTAATTCAAATCTTTCATTGTTCAAAGAATTTGCATCTAAATCAAAATATGATTATTCTACATCTGCACCCTTCAACTCTATCATTTCTAATTTACATGATGATGCCACAAAATACAGAGACATGTACAACAAAATCATAATATCTACGATAGAGACAAGTAAAAAAAATGCAAAAATTTGGAATGATAATGCAAAATCTTTTGAAGACTTTAACAAAAAAATAATGAAATTTTGGTTACCTGCATTTACTACAAAATAATCTGCAGTGTTGTAGTGGGCGAAAAAACTGATTGTCAATGTACTGCCTGTGATTGCAAAGAGAATTTTAAAATAATTGAATCTGATGATTTGTTAAATCTAGTGCAACATGGCCGACTAACTGATGAGCAAATAAAATTTATCAAAACAAGACTGGGTAGTAAAATCTGTAAAAATTGCTTTTCTGGAAAACACTCATCTTAGTTTTGTTATTTAATAATCATGATCATTGTTAAATATCATATTGTCGTAGTATTAGTAACGAGAACCCAGTATTCTGCGTCGTAGATATTGGTCTGGAAAACACCTCATGTTAGGTTTACGTCTTGTAATTGTGTTTTCCTTGTACTCTCGTTGTTTAGTATAACAAAAATAGCATTAATTTTGAATTAGTACATGAGTAATCTTGATGATTCTATTGGAAAAGTTCTTTTAGATTTGCAAAAAGATGATCCAGATACTTTTAAAAAATTAATGAAAAAAGCACAAGAAGAAAATCCTGATTTGTTTGATTCAATTGATGCTGAAAATGCAGAAATTGAAGAATATAATCAAAAAGTAGACGACTATAACAGCAAAATCGATGAAGAATAATTGTAAATTATGCCTAAATAATATCTGAAAAAAACTTTTTTGCCTTTTCTTTTGAGAGTTGACGATTTTTTGTCTGACAATAGTTTGTAGTAAATGTACATTTTGGACACCCTCCCCATTCTGCGTCTTTATCCTTTGAACAATCACAATCATTTAGAAGCAAAAAGCATGCCTTTAGAATTTCTTCAAATTTATCGTAAATTATTTTACTACATCCATTGTATCCATCTGATGAGTTGTCATACAGATAGATAATTCCTTTTTCATAATATGCATCAATATCATTTGATTCGGATTTTGTTAAAATTTTACTTGCATTAAGTAACACATGTGTAATTGTGTGTACTCTAGAGTCTGAGACAATTGGACTTTTACCTTCTGAAATTGTTTTTGATATAATATCTGATGGCAATTCTATGCTAACTGATGAGTGCTTTGATTTCCAATGGAAATTTCTCCAACCTGAAACTGTATTTCCATTATGTGTTTCAAATTTGTCTGTAGATTCATTGTAATTTCCTTTGAGATAACCTGTGATTGTTCTATCTAAATCAATAATGCCGTATCTTAGCGCAATTTTTTTATTTTTTAAAATAATTTCTTTGTTTACTTCATTTCTTTTTGATGTTTGAATGATTGTTGTACGAACAATTGGTATTGTCCTTTTTTGTTTTTCTGTTGTTCTAGTTAGATATGCTCTGGCACCATTATGTGATTTGATAAGTGATGTTACTTCATAGTTATTTTTGTTAAAATGATAAATTGCCTTTTGATGTAGTTGGTAATATCCAATAGGAACACTGCGAGTTCCAATTTTTCTTGAATTGTAGTATATTGAAATTTCTCCTGATGTTCCTCGAAGATTCACGCTTTCTGCAAAATCAAAATACTGTGATTTGTCTGACTCATTGGCTGATTCCTTTTCTACCTCAATTGACTCGATATGTTTGTCTGAAATAATTGAATTTTCTTTGTTTATTGGAATGATGTGATTTTGAGCTAAATACTCCTCAATGTGCCTAGCAAAATAGTGACATGTGGCATCTTCTGGGTCAAATACGCATATTGCATAGGATTTCTGACCTTTTCTTCCAGCACGTCCTATTCTTTGAACAAACGAATCATACTCACTTTTGAATGCAGAAATTACCACATCTACATGTCCGATATCTATTCCTAATTCTAACGTAGGAGTACATGATAGTACATCAAGTTCTCCATCTTTCATTTGCGTTTCGTAGAGTTTTCTATCCCTTTGATCAAGACCTCCACGATGTATCTGAATTCTAATTCCTTGGTTTGTCTCTTCTACATTTGATGCAAGAAATTCTGCATCATTATGTGAGTTACTAAAAACTAATTGCGTTGATTTATTTTTGTAGCAAATTGATGATAATAACTCCATTGTAGTTCTTTGCCCATATTTTCTTGGCATGATAAAAAACATGTGCATGTTTTGTTTTCGTCTATACTGACTTTTGATATATGAAAATGACTCTTTAGGTAAATCAAACATGTTTGAAAAAAATTCTTTAGAATTATCTAATGTTGCAGAAGATCCTATGAATTGAATTTTTTTCATATATCTTTTCATTCGTTTTAAAACATAGTATACGTTTGAACCATGAAAACTAGTATAGGAATGAGCTTCATCCATTACAAGCATTTTTGCATTTTTGAATAATTCATTCCATTTTTTGTCTTGCAAAATTAAATGATAATTAATAAAATCAAAATTTGTAGCAATGATTACTGTTTTTTTTGTGGCCTCTTCTAGTATCATGTTTTTGTATTCAGTACTTTGTCCTCCATGAATGGAATACACTGCAACTTTATCTTGTAAACCGCATTTGTAGATTAAATCTGAAACTTTGGATACTTGATCATCAATTAATGCATTAAGTGGATATACAAATATTGCAAAGACTCCTGATTCTTGATTTTTTGAAATCATTTCTAGAATTGGAATGGTAAATGCCTCTGTCTTTCCTGAGCCTGTTGGTGCTGAAATTATGGTATTTTTACCCTCAAGAATTGAATATACTGATTCATTTTGAAATGGCAATAATCCTGAAAATCCGCATTTTTTCAATCCTAAAATGATTTTTTCAGATAATACATCCTTTAATTCCTCAACAGGAATTTTTTCAGGTTCTGGTGCAATTCTTCTCTCATAGTGAATTATTCCAAGTGTCTCTTCTTTGTGGCCTTGAATAATTTGCTCAAAAATCTTATCATTTTCAATTAATGATTTTGGAATTTTTTTAATATCATATAGAATTTCTTTAGGTAAGAAAATTTTGGGTTTAGGCGGGATTATTTTTTTGGCTTTTTTGATTTCATCTGGATAGTATGTTTGTCCAGATGCAGTTGGACCGTCACATCTGTGCGGTTCATCTGTTCTTGCATCAATTGGAATGAATTTACCGCTATCTGATTTGAATTCATCATCCCAATAGATTTCAGAACCACAGCCTTTGGAACACTGTTTTGTTCTACCTGAATAATTTACTCCATACGTTGGTTTTCTTGGAATAATTAATTCTGGAGTACATTTAGGACATATGCCAGGTGCTCCTACATCCCCTGAATTTTGTGTAAGCTTTGTATCGCATTTAGAACAAAATTTCATTGATGTTGATTTTAACTAAATACCATTAATGAACTAAAGAAAGTAAAATATTCACAAAAAAATTTCAAATCATGACTAGTAAATTGACTATAGATTTACTCAATTTGATCAAATTAGTTTACTATATATTATTACAATAAGATGATCCATAATTCATTTAATGCCTGATTTTGTCACCTTGAGAGAAACAAATCCTGATTTTGATGATTTGTGTGAAGCCCGAGATGCAGTTCTTAGAGCAATAGAGATGCATCAACTATCTGAGGAGGCTTTACAAGAAAAATTGAATGAATGGGATCACAAAATCAAAACAAAGTTTGTTGAGTTAAACCAATGAATTCTCATGACTCTAACAAACTAAACTTCTTTTTGTATAAATCAAAAATGAACCAAAATACCTCCAAATATCGGTATCAATTTCACCATATTGCCATACATTATTCAGAAAAATGCAATGAATTGTGCTAAATAATTTCAAATAACTCAAAACGTCTTTTCATTAGGTACTCTAAAACCAGATTTTTATTACAATTAGCATTTTTCAGATTAATGTCAAAGTTTGTTGAAATCTCAATTGGTATTGTGGCAATTGTTGTTGGTCTTGCATTAATCTCTGGTTTACTTTGATTTGTTTTGATATTTTTTAGAATATCTTGATTACCTATGAAAATCACCAGTATTCTTATATTTAGAAAATCATGGGAAAGATTATGGCAAAATTCAGTAAAATTTTAGTTCCTCTTGATGGTTCTTCTAATTCTGTTAGAGGATTAAACAAGGCAATGGATATTGCAAAAACAAGTGGTGCTGAAATTACAGGATTGTATGTATTCCATGTCCCATTAGCAGCCGGAATAAAATACACTAAAAAAATGAAAGATGCTGCACAAGATGATGCTGTAAAAGCTATTGGACCTGCAATGAAAAAAGT
>CAYTNP010000049.1:0-6796 GCA_964439165.1 uncultured Nitrosopumilaceae archaeon
AACAACTCTTTCCATTACAATACAAAATATCAAAAAAGTTTACAGTAATTGGATATTGTGTCACTGCTTTTTCAACTTTGTATTTTCTTCGTCTATGCATTAATTCTTGAAATGGTAAAAATTCTCCAGTGTTTTCATTAATTGCTACTGCTTCAGCTTCCAAAATCACATTGGCTGCTTGAATTGTTTTTGGAATTTTTTCAATAATGTCTGGATAATAACTTGAAATATTTTCTAAACTTCTTGAAAACAAAATTACTTTATCTCCTTCTATGTGTAGTTGAACCCTTTCTCCATCTAGTTTGTATTCTGCTGCAAACTCTTCTCCAAATTTTTCAGCAGCCTCTTCTTCACTTTTCACTCTATCTGCAAGCATTGGTCTGATTGGATTAAACAAAATTATTTCAAACTCTTCTATTCCTTTGAGTCCCTTTGTTGCAATAGTTTCTGCAACTTTACCCAAGTCACTTGATACATTATATGCAAATTGTAGTAGTTTTCTGTTTTCTTTATTTTTTGTAAAGGTAATTGCCAGAGCATCCATCACCGTATTTTCTGCAACTCCTAGTCTTAGGGTTCCAAGTAAAATTTTTAGAATAAATTTTGCTTCAGTTGGACTTGCATCATTTAACAGACTAGAGATGTATTTCATCTTCATGTCTTGTGAACGTGCTCCTTCTAGTCTTGCAATTTTGAATAGTGTCTCATAGACTCTTTCTACTGTGATATCTTCTACAAGAAAAGTTGTCTGAGTTTTTTGTTCTAGTACAATAGATGCTGCATGTCCTAAATCTCCACTTTTTCTATATTCATCTTCAATTTTTTTAATTGGGATTCCAGATGATTTTGAAATTGATCTGATTGCAAGTTTTTCTGCAACCCCTAGTTCTATTCCTTCAAAGTCTGGTCTTAATTTTCCTTGTAATAGATACACAATTTTTGATATTACATTATGTGGAGTTTTTTCAAATAATTCTACAAGAAATTGAGTTAACTCTAATCTTTTTCTAGTTGATTCCATGTTGTTAAATGCATCAGATAAAATGGAAAACTCCATTCTCTTTCTGAATTAATCCTGAATAAAAATTTGAATTTTAGATGTATTTGAAAATTGTAGGCTTGTCTGATTTTGGCATCTCTGAGACTAGGGCAAAATTGTACAATGGGTACATCTCTTTGTATTGTTTCATAAAGCTCCATGCCACATCATGTGTTTTGAACTCTGTTCTAATTCCCTCAATCTGACTTTTTTTACCATACACATCAAAGACTACTACAGAGTATTGTTTTGGTCTATTGTGTGGTTTTGCTTTGATTAGCCATGCAAGTGCAAATATGAATACTGAGCCTAAAATAACATATTCTCCTGCTATTTTGAAGAAAGTTAAAATGACATTTGGAATGGTTTGACCAAACAGTATTACCATAAAGTTTGAAAATGAAATAACTGCTAATGCGGTGATGATGTATGTTTTCCAATCAAACAGAATTTGAAAAACATTCATGTAAAGTCTAGTCTCTTTTTTGATTTAACTATTTCTTAGAATTTTGATTGATGAAATTACTAGTCTGGATCTTCGTAATTTTCTTTCTTTTCACCAGAATCAGTTGATCCTTCAATTGGTACCATCTTTTCTTCTAGTACACTCATTCTTGCTTTGTAACCTTCAGCATATTCTAATTCCGATGGAACTAGTGTTGCTGGGTGAATGAATCCTTGACTTCTAATTGCTATTGCTTTTTTAGTTGCAATCTCTCTAATGTAATCCCAATCAGGTGTTGAGAATCCATCAAATGGACCTGTGAATTTTCCATTGTGCATACTAAACACTAGTGCTTCTACAATTGGAATACAGAAATTAATTGTTGCAGCAGAGTTTAGTTTTACTGGCATTAATGGCATGTTGTGACTTCCTCTTGTGTTTCCTGCAACATAGTGAGGATTGTTAAACACACTTCCCACTTCTTCAGTTGCTGGGAATAGTTTTTGAGTTCTTACAACACAAATTGGATCGTCTTTTCCAACATATGTTCCTGCAATGTTGTGTAGTCTATCAGTTGATGCTGCAAGAATTGGCTCTCCATCTTTTGTAGTTACAGTATCTACAACATATCTTCCAGGATACATCAATGCTGCTTCAATTGTTGGTTTATCTTTCCATAATTCTAATGCTGCAACTTTGCCTTGCTCTACATCCATGATATTCATAATCACACCGTTTGCAAGATTGTTGTTTACAATTAATCCTGTATTGCTTAGTGAATCTACAAACATTCTATAAATTGGATAGTTGAATGCGCCTGGTTCTGTTTTATCAGCTGCAAAAACAGTAAAGGCTTCATTTGGTCTTTCTTCAAATTCCATTTCAGCAACACCTGGACCCATTCCTTTTACATTTCCAGAAAATGAGTCTTTAAGCAAATCTTGTCCTGCACCATACAGTCCTTCTTCTCTTGCAACTTTGGTTCCTGCCATGAATGCATCCCATGCCATTTTGTGAATTTGTTCGTTATCTACACCATGAGTGTGAGACATTACAATGTGAGTATCATCTCCACAATATCCGATGTAATAATCGATTAGTAAATCTGATCTCTCTTTGACTACATCTCTAATTGCTTGAATTAATGCATCACTAGGTTTTGTATGTCCTCCTACTCCACCTACGTCTGCTTTGATAACTGATACTGTGATTTTCATAGTTCTCGTTTTTCTACCTTTGATTTATGTGCTTTTGGAAAATTTCATGATCTAAAATTAATTGAAGAAAAGCTGATTTTTTTTCAAAAATTCATAACAGTAATAAAGTCCTTTGATGGCTGATGTCATATGGCAGATAAACCCCACCTAAACATGATTGTTACAGGTCATATTGATAATGGAAAATCAACAACTATGGGTCATTTCTTGATGGATCTAGGAGTTGTAGATGAAAGAACTATTGCAGCACATGCATCCGAATCCGAGAAGACCGGAAAAGGTGATACTTTCAAGTATGCATGGGTTATGGATAATATTAAAGACGAAAGAGAAAGAGGAATTACAATTGATCTTGCTTTCCAAAAATTCGAATCAAGTAAGTACTTCTTTACTTTAATTGACGCTCCTGGTCACAGGGACTTTATTAAAAACATGATTACTGGCGCTTCTGAAGCAGATGCCGCCATCTTGGTACTTTCAGCAAAAGAAGGTGAAACCGATACTGCAATTGCAGCAGGTGGACAAGCAAGAGAACACGCATTCTTGCTCAAAACACTCGGTGTAGGCCAACTAATTGTTGCAATCAACAAAATGGATGATAGTAACTATTCTGAAGAAGCATTCAAACTCGCTAAAGAAAAAGGTGAAGGTTTGGTAAAATCTGTCGGATACAAGCTAGAAAATGTACCATTCATTCCAGTTTCTGGATGGAAAGGAGATAATTTAGTTAAAAAATCAGAGAACATGCCATGGTATTCTGGTAAAACTCTACTTGAAGCATTTGATGACTTTACAGTAGCAGAAAAACCACTTGGAAAACCACTACGTGTTCCAATTCAAGACGTTTACACAATTACCGGTGTTGGTACTGTACCAGTAGGTAGAGTTGAGACCGGAGTTATGAAAGCAGGTGACAAAATCGTTGTCATGCCTTCAGGTGCTCCTGGTGAAATCAAATCTATTGAAACCCACCACACAGAAATGCCAACTGCAGAAGCAGGTGATAACATCGGTTTTAACCTCAGAGGTGTTGAAAAGAAAGACATCAAAAGAGGAGATGTACTTGGAACCCCTGATGCACCACCAAATGTTGCAAAAGAGTTCAAAGCACAAATCATAGTTATTCACCATCCAACAGCAATTGCTCCTGGATACACTCCAGTCATGCACGCTCACACAACACAAGTAGCAGCAACTGTTACTGAGTTCCTCCAAAAGATCAACCCAGCAACTGGTGCAGTAGAAGAAGAAAATCCAAAATTCCTTAAAGTTGGAGATTCTGCAATTGTCAAAATTAGACCGGTGAGACCAACTTGTATTGAAACCTTCCAAGAATTCCCTGAAATGGGTAGATTCGCCCTTAGAGATATGGGTGCAACTATCGCAGCAGGAATCGTAAAGGAAATTACTGAAGAGTACAAACCATAGGCGGATTTTATGACACAAACCGCCCGTGTTAAACTCACATCTACCAGTCTTCCAAAACTAGACGGTGTATGTGGAGAAATCATGGGTATTGGTAAAAAAACTGGTGTTAAAGTAAAAGGTCCAACCCCACTTCCTGTTAAACGACTACATGTTGCAACAAGAAAATCACCATGTGGTAGTGGAACTGAAACTTATGAAAAATGGGAAATGAAAATGCATAGAAGAATTATCAATATCAATGCAGATGATAAAGCCATTAGACAATTAATGAGATTAAAAATTCCTGATGATGTTTACATTGAACTCTCTTTGACATAATCTGGGTATTACCTTAAATTACAGAAATTTTGATGATTAACATGGTTGACGAAAACATTGAAGAGGTAGAAGAAACTCCTGTTGAAACTTTTGATGTCAATTATGCATGTTTGAGATGTGCAACTGTAGTGTCTAACACTGAATTATCCAGATTACCTGAAATCAAATGTATTTGTGGATTTAGAGTATTTACCAAAGAAAGACCTCCTGTGGTAAAAACTGTTAAAGCAATTTAGTTATCTGTCTTTTTTGTAACTGTGTTCTCTTTGTAGATGAGTTCTCATATCTTCCATGTTTGAAAAATTCTTGTTACATTCTTTGCAATCGTATTTCAAATCTTTTCCATGAATAATTTCTTTATGATTCATCAATTCTTCTTGCTTTGAAAATTTTTTATCACAAATATCACATTTGACTTTTTTAAAAAAACCCACTTTATCCAAACTCTGCTTTTTTTGAATCCCAACACTTTCTACACAATTGACCTTCAATCTTCCAATGCCCCTTTGCATTGTATCTTATCAATCCTATTTTTCCACTACATAATGCACAGAAATTCTTCTTTTTTCCAAAACCTTCTTCTTTTTTATCAAAACAGTCTTTGCACATTAGACCTTCCATATCCCATTGCCATCTTGGTTCCCACAAATCAGTGATTTTTTGAGTTTTGTTACATAAAACGCATGGTTGTCTTACTTTACCTTCATAGTATTCTTTGGATTTGTCAAAATGACAATCCCCACATAACTTACCTTTGATGTTCCACTCTCTTTTTGGTTTATGTTTGTGAGTTAGTTCCTTATTGCAAACTGCGCAATTTTCTGCTTTTTTGCTAAATAATCCCATCTACTAAATTCTGGCATATCATATTCTATAAATGTAAATAAAATAAAAATAACAAAAAAACTGTCTATTTGTTTAAGATCTTTTCTAGAGCTTGACTAGCATTTAACATGCCGTTTCTTTTTGCAAACTCTTCGATCATTTTGAATTGTTTTTCAGTAAAACATACTGGCATTGAACGATTTGTCATGAATATCATTTGCATTTTTTACTAATATCCTTTTCTCTTGAGTAATTTGATAAAAATACTAGATTTTTGCAAAGATATTTCAAAGCTTTTTTCTAATTTTTTTCATGTCCAAAAAACGTCAGATTCTAGTCATTGGAAATAACACAAATGGCTGCACTCCAAAACATGAACAAATCGCATATGATGTTGGTGCAGAAATTGCAAAATCCGGCTCTGTCTTAGTTACAGGTGGCCTAGGTGGTGTGATGAATGCTGCCTCTCATGGAGCACATGATGCCAATGGTTTGACTGTTGGGATTATTCCTCAAGCAGATGCATCAGAGGCAAATGAGTATTGTGATGTGGTAATTCCTACTGGAATGGGACTAACTCGTGATTATCTTAATGCACTAGCAGCTGATGGTGTAATTGTAATTGGTGGTGGGTCTGGAACTCTTTCAGAAACTTGTGCATCTTACATGTACAAAAAACCAATTGTTGCAATTAGAAACCTAAACGGTTCAGTTGAGAAATACATTGATGGCTATATTGACCATAGAGAAAATATCCAAATCATTGGTGTTGATTCAGCTCAAGAAGCAGTAAAGAAAATTCTAGAACTAATTACTGCATAGATACTAGTAATGGATCTGGTCTGTAAAACTCACCATGCTCCTCAGCTAGTTTGTTTAACTCATCAACAATATTTTTAATTCCAATTTCTTTTGCAGTCTCAAATAGTGGTTTTTTCAATCCTAAACCTAACTGAGCTGCTTTTTCAATCTCTTCAATATCGCTTGCACCATTTGTAATTAACCATGCTGCATTGTTTAGAATATTTGCAACAAGTTGAATTGGATTGCATTTGGCAGCTAATTCTTTAGAAAGTGAAACTCGCTCATATTTATCATCAGAATATTTGTAGTATCCTTCTCCTGATTTTTGTCCTAGTTTTTTCTCATCAAACATTTTCTCAACTAGTGGATGAGGTTTGATTACTTTTTTGTCTCGTAAATGCATTTCAGTTGTTGCTTTGTGAATTACATCCATTCCAGTAAAGTCAGCTAACTCAAAAATTCCCATTGGAAATCCTAGGTTGAATTTTACTGCTGAATCAATCTCTTCTAATGTTGCATTAGTTCTGTCTTTGAGAAAACATGCCTCATGGACCATTGGGATGAATAGTCTATTTATGATAAATCCTGGAACGTCTTTTCTGCAAACTACTGCCTGTTTGTTTACGGATTTTACATATTCTTTTGTCAAATCTGTAATTTCTTGCGATGTCTTTTCTCCTGGGATGACCTCTACTAGTTTCATTAGTTGTGGTGGATTGA
>CAYTNP010000050.1:0-6758 GCA_964439165.1 uncultured Nitrosopumilaceae archaeon
TCTTTTGAGGCATTACACTTGAAGGAGATGTAAATTCATCAGCAAGTTCAATAAAGGAAAATTCAGATGTAGACCAAAGAACAAAATCTTCTGCAATTTTACTTAGGTTAGTCATTAAGATTGAAACCATTGCAACATATTCTGCTACAAAATCACGGGTACTCGTTGCATCAATAGAATTTTCAACTACATCATCAAAACCTAACATCTTTGCTGTACTATGTCTATCAATTGGAATACTTGTTCCTCCAACAGGTCCTGCTCCAAGAGGACTTTGATTTACTCTTTCAAAAGTGTCAAACATTCTTTGAAAATCTCTAGTTAAAACATCTGCATGAGCTAAAAGATAATGTGAAAAAAGACCAGCTTGAGCTTGTTGTAGATGAGTGTATAATGGCATGATGGTTTTTTGATGGTTTTTAGCCACAGAAACAAGAGATTCTATGGTATCTAAGAGACAATTACAAATTATGTTGATATCATCTCTAATCTTCATTCTAATGTCTAAAACAACTTGATCATTTCTGGATCTTGCAGTATGCATTTTGCCTCCACTACCCATTCCAGCTTTTTTGATTACTAGTGATTCAATTAGTTCATGGATATCCTCAGCTCCTGATGATGAATCAAATTTTTCTTTCTTCAAATTTTCTAAAGCAGATAAAATTTTTTTTGCGTCATTTTTTGTAATAATCTCATTTTGAAATAACATCAAAGAATGAGCTTGACTACCAAGTATGTCATAAAGTGCTATTTCAGAATCATCATTTATTGATGAAACATAATCCAAGGTAACATCATTCAAATCAGTATCTAGACGTGAACGATACATTACCTAAGGTTCTAGAATGGTTATATATAGCATCGACGCTTTTGCCCACATGAGTCAAGACATCAAACAGATGCGGGTAAAAATTTTCGATGAGTTATCTAAGATTGTAGATCCTGAAATCAACACTTCGATTGTTGATTTAGAATTGATTGATGATGTAGATATCAATGATAGTAATGTCAAAGTTGATTTACATCTTACAAGTCCATTTTGTCCAGCAGTATTTGGATTTAAGATTTGTCAAGACGTCCATGACAATTTATTGAAAGTGGATGGTGTTGATGATGTTAAAGTGAATGTATCAAATCACTTTATGGCAGAACAGATTAACAATCAAGTAAACAATAGCCCAAATCCAAAAAAAATAGGTTAACTTCTAAAACCTAACAAATATCCTCTAAGGAATTGAATTCCCATAGCAGGGTCAACACCTTTTGGACATACCTGGCTACAAGAGCCTGCAAAATGACATCTCCATATACCATGAGATTCATCAATTATCTTTAATCTGGAATCTTTTCCTTTATCTCGACTATCAGCAACGTATCTGTATGCTTGAGCCAAAGCCTGTGGTCCAACAAATGAAGAATCAGTAGCCATTGTAGGACATGCAGAATTACACAAACCACATTTGATACAATTTGCAAATTGGATGTATTGTTCTAATTCTTCAGGAGATTGTGAGAATTCTTTTTCATCAGTTTCTAGTTCAGTATCATCACGGATTAAATATGGTTTAATTTTCTGATGAGTGTCAAACAATCTTTCAAATTTTACTGCCAAATCTCTTATGATAGGAAAATTATTCATTGGTTCAACAGTTACAACATTAGAATTTAGTTCGCTAATTTTTGTAAAACATGCCAATCTAGGTTTTCCATTAATTATCATTCCACATGAACCACATGTTGCTTGTCTACAAGAATAACGAACTGCAACAGAATGATCATAATGTTTTTTGACATCAAGAATTGCCTCTAAGACAGTTGTCCATTTCTCATAAGGTACATTGAATTCCATAAATTTACTTGAATCATCATGTTCAGGATTATATCTTGAAATTCTAAGTGTGATTGAATTTGATGAAGAAACAGGTGTTGAGATTTGCTCATCTGCAATACTTGAAACTTGTGCCATTTCTATACCATCCCCATGTTAGTCATAATAATTGTTCTTGAACCATATGCTATTAATCCAATCATAGCAGCTAGACAACCATATGAAACAGCTTTTTCATAAATTCTACCTTGTTTTAATTCCAATAGAATTACTCGTAGACCATTAAATCCGTGAACAGATAGTAAAATCAAAATTAATTCAAGCATGATAGCATATGGTACAAATTTGTAGTTAGCAAGAACAGTCTCATACTCTAATGAATCCATGTACCCCATAGTCATACGCATTAGAATGTGAACAGCAACTAAGGCAACTGCAGCTAGAGCAGTGCCATAGTGAATTTTCATAATTGTGCTTTCTCTCATATTATTCACCAAACATTACAGCTAATCCGTACATCATAGCAATTGCTGCAAGAAGTATAGCTGAATAGATTCCAATTTTGTGTCGATAGTTTTGTGATGCTGGATCATATGGATAATCAGGTCTTGCTGGTTTTCCTACACCAACTCCACCATGTCCCAACATAACTCTAACTCCATTTACAGTATGGAAGACACACATTGCAATTACAATTGCCATTCCAACATGTCCTTCAGGAGTTTGAGTGAATGCCAAAAAGTCATCCCATCCTACTTGTCCTCGTAAAATATTGCTTGTTTCATAAATGTGAGCTACAAAATATGCTAATAGTCCTAATCCACTTAATCGCATTAACCAATATGCAACTCTTTCAATTCCATAACGAGCTGGATTTGCCATTCCACCAATGCCTTCTTTGTGTTCATCTTTAGTCATCTAATATTTTCTCTCCACTGGTTGGTATTTTGTAATTGTGACAGGATGTGTTTTCATAATTGGTTCGTTTGGATCATAGTAAGCAAGAGTGTGATGTAAAAAGTTAGCATCATCTCGTTTAGGATAATCAGTTCTTGCATGTGCGCCTCGGGATTCTTTTCTATTAATTGCTCCAAGTAAAACAATTTCAGCTACTCTAAACATAGAATCTAGCTCCATGACGTTTGAGAAATTAGTGTTGTATTCTTTTGCCTTATCATCAACATGTTTCCAAGTTTGTGATTTGAGATTACGAATTGTTTTGAGACCTTCAACAAGATCAGTTTCATTTTTGTAGACATATGCTTTTTCATTCATTGTGTCAGTAAGTTGTTGCCTAATTTCATAAGGATTAACATCGCCATTTCCTCTAAAAATTCCATCATAGATTCTCTTTTCTTCTGCTGCAACTAAATGATGAGGCCACGGATTTGATTGAGTGTTTTTTTCAATGTAATCTACTGCCTGCTCACCAGTTACTTTTCCCCATACAATACATTCTGAAGTAGAATTTGCACCTAGACGGTTTGAGCCATGTACGCTGTTACATGCAGCCTCACCTGCAGCCCAAACACCTTGAATTTCAGTTGCACCATCAATGTCAGTATGCAATCCTCCCATCATATAGTGACATACGGGTCTAATATCGAGTAAATCTTTGGAAGGATCAATTCCTGAGAATTTAATGGAAATTTCTCGAATTCCACCTAACTTTTCTTTAATTTTTTCATCTCCAAGATGTCTTAAATCGAGTTTCATGCAATCAACACCAGTTTCATGTTTGAATCCACGACCTTGTTCAATTTCTGTCATAATTGATCTTGAAACAATATCACGTGGTGCTAATTCCATTTTACTTTCAGCATAAGTTTTCATAAATCGTTCACCTTTGTTATTTAGAAGATAGCCACCTTCACCTCTTGCACCTTCTGTAATCAAAATTCCAGAGGGTAAAATTCCTGTAGGATGGAATTGTACAAATTCCATATCTTTTAGTGCCATACCAGCTCGTAATCCCATATCCAAACCATCAGGAGTAGAAGACAAAGCATAAGTTGAAAAACTATACAATCGTCCTGCGCCACCAGTTGCAATAATCAAAGCTTTTCCTTTGATAGTGTAAAAGGTTCCAGAAGATAATTCAATTGCAGTAAGTCCCACGAATCTTTTTCCATCATGAATAATTGATGTTGCAAACCATTCGTTTAGGTATTCAATATTTTCAAATTTTTGACAGGTATCATACAGAGTTTGCATTTCAAAAAAGCCAACTTTGTCAGATGCATAAGTTGCTCTTGGAAAACTATAACCACCAAAATTTCTTTGATCAATTTTTCCATCTTCTTTTCTAGACCATGGCATTCCCCAATGTTCTAATTGATGGATTTCTTTTGGCATTTCAACACAGAGTCTTTCTGCAACATCTTGGTCTGCAAGAAAGTCACTTCCTTTAACAGTATCATAAACATGAGATTCAATTGTATCGCCTGCATCTTCTTGAATTACTGCTGCTGTTCCACCTTCAGCAGATACAGAATGGGAACGCATAACCTGAACTTTTGATACAACGCCAATTTTGAGATGAGGACCTTTTTTGGCTGCAGCAATTGCTGCTCTCAATCCAGCAAGACCAGAACCACAAATAATCAGATCAAATTCTATCGAATCAACCATTTTTCAATCAAACTTGCTTGAGACGGGATAAATATGTAGTAATTGGCAGTCATGATCCAAAATATTGAAATATATCACTAGTGATATGTACAATATGATTTCAGAATGGTTTCAAAGAGTAGGAAGTTCAGTTCCTAGAGGATTTTCAAGATATTTCATTTTGGAATTATTAAAAAAGAAACCACATACAGGAAAAGAGATCATCAATTATGCTGAAGAACAGAGTAATGGGATTTGGAAACCATCACCAGGATTGATCTATCCATTATTAGGAAGATTGCTCGATGAGGGGTTAATTGATGAAACAGAAGATGGAAGATATCAATTAACTGAAAAAGGGAAAGAAACAGCTCAAGACGTAGATAAAGTCAATGATATTGTCAAAAAACAATTAGATGTTTTGTTTAGACTAGGAAATGTTGGAAGATTTGTTGCAATGGATATGTTAGAAAAGATTTCAGCAATGGGTTCTATTTTGAGTTCAAATTTTGAAAACATGACAAATGAAGAAACAAAAAGATATAGAGAATTTTTAGAATCAGAACTAAAAAAAATAGAAGGACAAAATTCTAAAGAAAACGGCAAAAAAATCAAAATTGAATAAAATTAAATCAATTCAAAAAATCATAAATAATTAAAAAAATCAATACAATTGTGAAAAATTTAAAATCTATGTTAAAATCAAAAAAACCTCTTGTAATTCCAGGAGTTTATGATGCACTAGGTGCAAAAATTGCTCAAAAAGTTGGATTTGATGCAATGTTTCAAACAGGGTATGGAACTTCGGCAACCCTATTTGGAATGCCAGATTATGGATTCATCGGTGCTACTGAAACAATAGATAATGCTAGACGAATTTGTAAAGCAGTATCAGTTCCAGTAATTGTGGATTCAGATACCGGGTATGGAAATGCACTAAGTGTTTGGAAATTAGTTAAAGAATTAGAATCATCAGGGGCATCAGGTATTTTTCTAGAAGATCAAAAATGGCCTAAAAGATGTGGGCATATGCAAGGTAAAGAAGTAGTACCTCAAGAAGAGTATACTGAAAAATTATCAGCAGCAATTGATGCTAGAGAGAGTAAAGATTTCATCATTGTTGCAAGAACAGATGCAAGGGCCACTGAAGGATTAGATGAAGCAATTGAAAGAGGTAAACAAAATAAAAAAACAGGAGCTGATGCGGTGTTTGTTGAAGCACCAAGATCAATTGATGAAATGAAAAGAATAGGAAAAGAAATCAATGCTCCACTAGTTGCAAATATGATTGAAGGAGGAGCAACTCCACTAAGTTCTGCTGAAGCATTAAACAAGATGGGATTCAAAATTGTTCTATATCCATTATCTGTGCTATACGCAAACACTTTTGCAACAATGAACATTCTAAAAGAATTAAAAAAATCTGGAAATACATCAAAGTATAAACAAAAAGTAGTAAATTTTGATCAGTTCAATGATTTGGTAGAATTATCAAAGTTTAGAAAAATGGAAAAAAGGTACGGATTTTCAAAAAGAAGTTAAAATAAAGAATTTGAAGTAAAGAATTTAGTTTCTCTTTACTTGAATTTCTATTGTAGAAACGTTTCTTGTTCTACCGTCTTGTGACTCTAATGATTCAGAGCCAATTTTTATCTCACCAATAGAATAGCCTGCATTTTCTGTTTTTCTTGCAATGATTTGAGCTACATCTACAGCACGACCAATGCTCATGCCTCTAGCTTTGATGTTGACGGATGGTAAGTTTGCCAATTGGATTAGCGTTGATGTTACATATGCCATCAATGGTTTCTTACCAATGAATACTGTGTCTCTGGCTTCGGTTGACATGTCAAATTTGCTATTTAAGGATAATTTAAAGCTAGAAGGGTTTTTTCAAAAATTATGAAAAAAAATTGAAAAATTCTAACTAATATTAACTAGAAAATGCTATTTCAAAAAGATTTGAAAAGTATTTCTGAAATTTTAGAGACAGGGACTAGTCAAGAAAAAATCAAAGTTTTAGAAGATTCAGAAAATATCAAAGATTCTGAAATTTTAAAAAAAATAATTTTGAGATTAAATGATAATAGTATTCAAGTTAGAGGGGAAGCATTTAGTTCTCTAGTATTAAACAAAAATAAAATTGAAAACTTGTTGATTGAAAATCTAGGATCTACAAATAAAAATATCAAAGGGTTCACATCACTTGTTTTAGCTAATCGAAATGACTCCATTGCAATTCCAAAAATAATGGGATTAGTTAAGGATGAAAATTCCATGGTAAGATCATGTGCTATTGGTGCATTACGATATCTCA
>CAYTNP010000051.1:0-6622 GCA_964439165.1 uncultured Nitrosopumilaceae archaeon
CCGTGAGTTGGACAAACTTTTGACATAAACACTCTATTATCTCGCTCAAAGACTTCAGCATCTAAAATCATGTTACAGTCAGGACAGATACTTTGAGTAAATCTAATTGTAGATTTTTTACCTAAATTTTTAGTTGATTGATTAGATATCTGAATCAGTGCCATGCCTACAAAAGAAAGATTTCTGAATTGCTATATAATGCATTTCATACTTGCCCCCGTGGGGAATTTAGGAACTAGGAATACGTAATTTAAATACCAAAACTGATCGATTAGATCGCATGAGTATATCAGATAAAACAAGAAAATCATTAGAAAAAATTGGATTAACAAGTTATGAGATCAAAACATTTTCTGCTCTACTCAAAACAGGTGAATTAACAGCATCAGATCTTAGTCAAAAATCAGGTGTTCCATATTCAAAAATTTATGAAGTTCTAGGAACACTAGAAGAAAAAAGTTGGATAGGTTCTGATGATTCAAGACCAACAAAATATTTTGCAAAGTCACCATCAACAGGATTAGAAACAACAAAACAAAAAATTGAAAGTGATTTTTTACAAAATCAAAATATTATACTAAATGAATTGGTTCCATTATATGAAAAAAGTGGAATTAGTGAAAAACCAGATATTTGGGTATTATCAGGTGCAATAAACATTACAGCTAAAATTTTAGAAATGGTTGATGCATGTAGAAATGAAGTATTAATTGCATTACCTGAAGCTGGAGAAGAATTAGTTAGACAAGCATTACCAAAATTAAGATCTTTACATGACAAAGGAGTAGATATTACGATTCTTACTTCAGATAAAATAGATAAAGAATCAGTAACAGCAATCAAAAGAGTTGCAACTGTAAAAATCAAACAAGGTTTGTTTGGTGGAGGAATAATTTCAGATAAAAGATATGTAGTGATATTATTGGGTCCTGAAACTGTAGGTGAAGGATCTACTGATATTGTTGCAATTTGGGCTGATCATGCAGGATTAGCAGGATTTGCACGTCAATATTTTGAATACTTATTAAAAGATTCAAAGGAAGTATAGAATATGGATGCTTTAGAAGACAAAGAGACATTATTTGTAGGAACAGCAGAAGCAGAACACGTTGAGATGTATCTTAAAGCAATTTGGCACATCAAAGAAAGAGGAGAAGATGTCAAAATTAGTACCATTGCAAAAATGCTCAATGTAAGACAACCAAGTGTTGTTCAAATGCTCAAAAAATTAAACGGAAAAGATCTAGTTACTTACAACAAAGCAGGAGTAAAACTAACAGAAGAAGGTCAAACCATTGGAGCAAGTATGATGAGAAATAGTAGATTATTAGAAGTTCTAATGGATAGTGCACTCAAAGTAGATATTGATGAGGAAATGGTTTGTGGAATTGAACATCATATGAACAAACAATTTACAGATGCATTATGTACAATGCTAAAACATCCAAGAAAATGTCCACATGATCATGATATTCCTATTGGTGAATGTTGTGGTTCAGCATAATATCCTAAAAGATATATCTTCATAAAAATTACAATTTATCATGGCATGTTTTTGTGGATGTGAGACATATCAGAAAAGTGATGATGGATTCAAAGTTGCATGTACAGAATGCGGACATGGACCTCAAAATCATGATGATGAATTTAGAAATGCTGCAAAAGGAAATGAATCACAAAGTCAAAAACGTGATGCAGACTTTGGATAATTATTCTCCAATAATTTTAACTAAAACTCTTTTTGGACGTTTTCCATCAAATTCTCCATAGAAAATTTCTTCCCATGGACCAAAATCTAATTTTCCATCAGTAATTGCAACAACAACTTCTCGTCCCATTACTTGACGTTTAAGATGTGCATCTGCATTATCCTCACCAGTATCATTATGTTCGTATTGTGAAGTAGGTGCATGAGGAGCCAACTCTTCTAACCATTTTTCATAATCATGTAACAATCCACCTTCATTATCATTAATGAAAACACTTGCAGTGATATGCATAGCATTAACAAGACAGAGTCCTTCTTTGATTTTGCTTTTAGAAACTAGTTTTGAGATATCTGGAGTGATATTAACAAAGGCTCTTCTTGTTTTGACATTAAATGTAAGATATTCAGTTAATGATTTCATATTTTTTAAAATAAATTATCCCTTAAAATTCTAAGGCAGGCTCAGAACTCAAGATCCTCATCATCAATCAAAGGGATAGGTTCATCACTGCCCGCAAGCCATATTTTGATTAGTTTCCTATTGAGTCTTTCAAGAAGCTTGATAAATGGCAAATTATGGAGTTATTCAAAATGGTAGCAATTGACACTCCAGCATCAGTTGAAAGTTTTAGAAGATTCATAATTTCTAGTACATGTAGATCATTTGCACCTAGAAGTTATTTGGAAGATTCTGAGGTTTTTGCTGAAAGAGAAGACAAACTTGGAGCAATTTATGTTGAAGCAGCAGATAAAGTTACTTTGAAAAAAATTAGAGATATGACATTTGTTAATGCACGAGATATTCTTGGTGTAATTTATAATTCAAAAAGTGGAAATACATCTCTCAAATGGCGTCAACTAAAAAGAAACAATGGTAAAGTTACAGGTGAAGCATCTGCAAATTCACTTACAAATCTAGCTGAATCAGGAGTATTAACTATGGATTGGGTAGAAAGTTATCTAAAGAAAAAATCTGAAGAAAAAGAAGTTACAAGCTAAACTCTTTTCTTTTTGTATAGTAAAACCAATATCATGATTACAAAAGTTATTGATGAGAATTCAATTTCAGTTATTCCTGAAGATTCAGATGATCTTTTGAATTTACGCCGAATTATTAAAGAAAATGATAAAGTGGTTGGAGATACAACTAGAGTTCTAAAACAAGATAGAGATTATGCCAGACCAGACAAAGGTGAAAGAATTAAGGTTAGAATTGCATTAACAGTAGAAAAAATTTCACTTGATGATGTTCTAGACAAATTAAGAGTAGGTGGAACAATTTCTGAATCAAGTAATGAATCAGTTCCTCACGGATCACATCACTCATTTATTTTAAAAATTAATGATGGAATAACAATCTCAAAGAAAAAATGGTTACCATTTGAAAAAAAACTTTTAGAATCAAGTAATAATCAAGTAGGTTTTGTTCTTGTTGCAATTGATACAGGAGATTGTGGAATTGCAAGACTACGAGGTACTCATTTAGAATTTATGCCAAACATGTATTCAGGTTCTGGTGGTAAAAGATACAAAACTAATTTTAACATAGAGAAATTTTTTGAGCAAGTTCAACAGGCAATTTCTACCATACTAAAAAAAGAAGACGTAGTGATAATTTTTGGTCCAGGTGAAACAAAGAAAAGATTTTCAAATTACATACAAAAATCACAGAAATTTAACGTAAAAGTGGTTGAAGGTATTGACTCAGGAGGAGAAGATGGAATTTACATATTTACAAAATCTCAAACCATGAAAGAAATAATGTCTGAAAGTAATCTATCAAAAGCATCATCAATAATTGATGAGGTAATGATACTTGCAAATAAAAAAAGCAGAAAATTCACTATGGGGTTTGATGAGACATATAATGCAAATCAAATGGGAGCAGTGGAATCCCTTGTATTTTCAGATAAAGCAATTCAAGATGACGAACAAAAAATGATAGATTTTCTAAATGATGTAGATGGTAAGGGTGTAAAAATTTACAGTGTGGATTCATCTACTGATATTGGTCTTAGAGTTTCAGGTTTGGGTGGAATGGTTTCTTTACTACGATATGCAGTAGAATCCTAAGTTGTAGATTCTATTAGCCATTTTAGATAAGAATCATTAATTGATGCAACGTCAATTTCTGCAATTTCAGGAACATCATATGGGTGAGTGTCTTTAATTTTTTGTTTTAGTAATTTTTTGTTTTTTGTTGTTGTTTTGAATATGGCAATATATTCAGATGCATTTTCAACTTTTCCCTTCCAAGAATAGATTGAGGATATTTTTGAAATATTTACACATGCAACTGTCTTATTTTTTACAAACTCTTTTGCAATTTTTGAAATTGATTTTTTATCAGGATATGTTGAAATTATTACCACAGGTTTCATAGTAACCGATAAATGTCCGTGCCTTAAAAAATTAACAATTAATTTGGAACTTGATTTTATTACTCAAAATGCAATTATCTATGTTTTAATGGCTTGGGTTATTGTAATTATTGTTGCAAAGGCTCTAAAATTAGAAAAATATGGATTTGAATTAAAGGCATACAGTCTAGTTTACAAAAATAAATCAGTAAATTCTGTTTTAATAAAAATTCTAAGTAGGACAAGGCGAGGAATTAGAGTTTTTGCAGATGTAAGTGTAGTTTCAGGTTTTATTATGATGGGTTTTGCATTTTGGTTTTTGTTAAATAATGTATCAAACTATTTTGTAGCACAAGCAGAGTTTTCAGAGTTAACAGTATTGATTCCAGGAGTAACACTAACTTCAGTATCATCAATTACATACTTTTTACTATCAATTCCAGTTGTACTAGTAATTCACGAAGGAGCACATGGAATAGTAGCTGCTCTTGAAAAAATAAAGATCAAAACAGGTGGTTTTGCAATATTTATTGCAATGTTTGCAGGATTTGTTGAACCAGATGAAGAAGAATTTGAAAAAGCAAAAAAGATTTCAAAATTAAGAGTTATTGGTGCAGGGGCTACATCAAATGTGATTTTTGCATTTGTGTTAGGTGCTATTTTACTTACAAATCCATTTTTTGCAATGGTATTACCTGAACCACTACTAAGCATATTTTATGATTTACCAGATGGTGTTTTGATTTTATCAATTATGGAAAATTCAGGAGCAGCACAAGCAGGCCTTCTTGCAAATGACATTATCATATCAATTAATGATATACCGATTCTGAGCCCCATTGATTTCCCCAGTTTGAGTCCTGGAGAAATGGCAAGTGTTAGTGTAATTAGAGATGGGCAACCATTAGACTTTGGTGTAGAGATAATGCCTGCACCTGAAGATCCTGAAAGAGGATTAATTGGAATTATGAGAGATAATTCATTTGCATACAAACCTGTAATGAATTTCATTGAATGGAATGATCCAAATGTTTCAATGTTCTTGTTATGGTTATGGATGATCTCATTTTTCATTGGAATCATCAACATGCTTCCTCTACCAATTTTAGATGGAGGAAAATTCATTCATACAATAATTGATAAGAAAATTTCAGAAAAATCAGTTAATGTGGTAATGTGGGGAATTTACGGATTTACGTTTGCCCTATTTGGTTTGAATATTGCTTTGTCTTATCTAAAATCTGGCTGGTTTACAATATAGAAAATACCTAAAGAATCATTAATGAAAAAAGTCTATTTGACTTATGAAATGTGATAATTGTGAAAATCAGGCTGTATACACTAGAAAGTATTCAGGCCAAAAATTGTGTTCACCATGTTTTTCAAATTCCATAGTCAGAAAAACTGCAAAAACTATTTCAAAATATAAGATGATTCAAAATAATGAACTAGTAGCAGTTGCAGTTTCTGGAGGAAAAGATTCTCTAGCATTACTAAAAATTATTCATGAAATGTCAACTAGTCATAATTTTAAAATTATTGTAATAACAATTGATGAGGGAATTCCAGGATATAGAAATGAGGCTTTAGAAATTGTTGAGAAATTTTGTAAAGAATTAGATGTAAAATACAAAGTTTATTCTTACAAAGATCTCTTTGAATTAACACTTGATGAATCATTAGAACTAAGAGAAAATGAAAAAACATCTTCATGTTCAATTTGTGGTACACTAAGAAGACGTGCAATTGATTATGCTGCAAAAGATGTTGGTGCAGATGTGATTGCAACAGGACATAATTTGGATGATACATTACAAACATTTGTTATTAACATGCTTTCAGGTGATACTAACAAAATTGGATGGATGGATCCTGATACATCAAAAAATTCTTTGAGAAAAATAAAACCATTCTGTGAGATTTATGAATCTGAAATTGTATTTTATGCATTTACAAATGATTTGCCATTTCAATCCGAACCATGTCCTCATATGAGTGAGGGAATTAGAACAGAAATTCGTGAATTTTTAAATTCATTAGAAACACAACATAGTGGAATCAAAAATAATTTGTATCAATCAGTTCTCAAAGTTTCTCAAATTGTTAAAGATTCCAACTATAAAGAAAAAACAATTTGTAAAAAATGTGGCAATAATTGTACAGGAGAAGTATGCTCAGTTTGTAGTATGATTTTGAAACTAAAAGAGAATCAAACCTAATGCAAATATAACATACTTTATTTTAGAAAAAATGGTAGTAGGTAGGATCAGGGTGCCAGCCGTGCCCTATTCTGAAACCGGCTATATGCAGAGATCAGTAACTGTTGGGTAAATCTCTAGATGGGTAATTCCCGCTTGGTGTGCGGAAATGAAATCACGCCGAGGCGGGTGGTTGCAGGACTAGAATTATCCGAAGGGATGACTTCTAAGACCGAACCATCGAAAGGGATGAGGTCCGGGAGGGAACAATCCTAAGGTGGAGCATCCACGCTTCCTCGTCAACGTGGCGGATCTTGTATGCCTTGAAATGGGGCTATTCGTCTAGACTGGAACCA
>CAYTNP010000052.1:0-6526 GCA_964439165.1 uncultured Nitrosopumilaceae archaeon
ACAAGATTCATTCAGAAATTAATACTGTATATTCAGATTAAGGAAATGCAACAGAGTCTGAAAGAATTGAATCAAGTTCTGAAATTTTAATTCTTGATTGTTCCATGGAGTCTCTTTTTCTAATTGTAATGGTTTGATCTTCTAATGTTTGGTGGTCAACTGTTACTGCAAATGGTGCACCTATTTCATCTAGTCTTCTGTATCGTCTTCCAATAGCCCCTGAATGATCCAAAAATGCATCAAATTTTCTTTTAATATTTAGATAAATCTCATCAGTTTTTTCTTTTAATCCATCCTTTTTGACTAGAGATAGAATGCCAACATGAGTTGGTGATAGGTATGGTTTTAGAGATAAAACAACTCTTTCATGTTCTTTATCATCTTTTAATGAATGCTCTAAAATTGTATAGAGACTACGATCAATTCCCATTGAAATCTCAAATACGTGGGGTAGCACTTTATCATCACCATCCATGATTTCAAATTTCTCTTTGCTTTTAGTTGCATGGCTAGTCAAATCATAGTCTGATCTATAGTTACATGCAACTAATTCCAACCAACCAATAGTAGTTTCAACTTCAAAATCAAACGCAACTTCAGCATAAAACGCCTTTTCTTTGTCTCCTAGTTTTCTGAATCTACTTTTAGTAATATCAATTCCAGTTTTTTCATAAAATTCAGTCAAGATTCCTAAATAGTAGGCAACAAACTTGTTTGGAATAATTCCCGATTCTACTGCTTCTTTACATGTCATTGCAACAGGTTCTGAATCAGTTTGCACTCTAATGGTTACATTTGCAATCTCTTCAAACTTTTCAACTGCATCTAGTTTTCCAGGATTACAAAATACTTCAATTTCTGCTTGATAAAATTCACGTAATCGTAACAAACTTTGTCTTGGCGCAATTTCATTTCTAAAACTTTTTCCAACTTGTGCAATACCTAATGGAAGTTTTCCTCTCATTGTTTTGTATAGTCTAGGAAAATCAACAAAGATTGATTGACAAGTCTCTGGTCTAAGATATGCCTCTTCTTCTTCAGGACCAATTCCAACTTTAAACATCATGTTGAAATTTTTAGTTTTATCAAAATCTCCTTTACATTTAGGACATTTGATGTTGTTTTGAAAAATAGCATTATCAAATTCTTCCAAATCTGCACTTTCAGGAATTTCTATTTGTGTAATTTCAGCAATAGTTCTATCTGCTCTAAATGTTGAACTACATTTTGTACATTTGATTATTGGATCTGCAAAATTTCCTAAATGTCCAGATGCCTCAAACACTGACTTTGACATAATCTGAGAGCCATCAATTTCAAGCATTCCATCTCTTCTGATTAATTCTCTTCTCCATAATTGTAAAAATTTATTTTTCAAACCAACTCCAGTTGGTCCATACTCCCAAAATCCTGCTTGTGCATCAGAATAAACTTCGCAGCTAGGAAAGTAAAATCCACGCTCAAGTGCTAGTTTCATCACTGATTCATAGTCCATTATATCATCCCTCTAATCATAAAATAAATTTCTACGCAAATTCCTTTGCAATTTTGATATTCTCAAAGTCATCTCTATCATCATCAATTGGAGTCTCTAAAATTATAGGGATTTTTTTCTTGTTTGCAAATTTCACTACTGCTCCAATTCCTTCAGCACCAATCCCACCTAATCCTAAATGATAATGCCTATCTAAATTACACCCAATCTCTCCTTTTGCATCATTTAGATGAAGTATTTTCAAATGTTCAATTCCTACAAATTTATCAAACTCTTCAAAAACTTTTTTTACATTTGATTTTGTTCTCAAATCATATCCTGAAACAAATGCATGACAAGTATCAAAACACACACCGAATTTTTTTGAAGGTTTTAATTGATTAAAAATCTCACCTAACTGTTTAAAACCATACCCAACTGAATTTTTTTGTCCTGCAGTATTTTCTAAAAGAATCATTACATCATTCTTTGTTTTTCCAGCTTTATTCAATGAATCAATTAGTCTTTTCATTCCCTCTTCTTCACCAGTTCCCAAATGACTTCCAAGATGAGTAACCAAATATGGTATTCCTAGTTGTGCACATCTTTCTGTTTCATTAATCAAAGTTTTAAGAGATTTTTCTAACCCTTCTTCTTTTGGAGTGGCCAAATTTGGTAAATATGGCATATGTGCACAAGTAGCAAATCTATCAATTCCACTGGATTCTAGTTTTGATTTAAAATTTGAAATATCCTCATCTGTCAATTCTTTTGCATTCCACCCCCTTGGATTTCTAGTAAATATTTGAAATGCAGAACATTTTCTTTCAACTGCATTATCTACTGCTTTGTCAATTGATCCTGAAATTGAGACATGACAACCAAGTTGCATATATTTGAAATTTCTTGAAACATAATTTAAACCAGCATTCAGATTCAAAACCAGATTTTTATGTAAATCCTGTAAATTAGTTGTATGCTAGAACTTGGTCAAGATGAAATAGCAAAATATCCATTTTTGGCTGATGCTGGTCAATACCTCAAAGATAAGGGATTTTCACTAGCACAATTTGGTGTGGATCCTGATCTTAAAGAACTAATTTCAAAGGCATATGAGAGAATTCAGGTGGCAGCTGATGGAAAAATCTACAAATCTGACTTGATTGAGGATCAAGTGTCAAAAGAGGCTGCATTACCAAGAGAGGTGTTTTCGTTTCTTTTAGCAATTGTTTTGTTGAAACTTTGTGGCATGCATACTCTGATTAAGAGATTTTCACTAGCAGAAGCTAGACGTGCAGAAAAATATTTAGAAAAAGATCTTGCAAATATTTCTGATGAATCAAAAAATCAACTTGCAGTTAGAGTAATTGATGATTTATTTTCAGTTAAAGTACAAAAACAAAATGATTATTTTACAATCCCTGTATCTGATTACCTAAAACATTCTATTAACTTTCATGAAAGAGAATGGAAATTAATTAACAGACATGTAGAAAATGGGAATGTTCTCTTATCCCCTCATGAAACAGTTAGATTGATCAGAAAAGAACTTGGAACATACATTAATTCAAAAATTATTAATGCAAAGACCCCTACAATGATTCCAGGTTTTGAGGATTCAGTAAACAAACTAGTCTTATTATCAAAGAAATTCAAAACATTTACTGTAACTACTGGAGAAAATCCACCTTGTATCAAACACGCACTAGAAATTTTAGAAAAGGGAGAAAACTTACCACATTCTGGACGATTCATGCTTGCAACATTTCTATTATCTAAAGGACAAACAGTACAACAAATTGCACCTCTATTCAAAAATGCACCAGATTATAATGAACGTGTAACACTATACCAACTTAATCATCTTGCAGGAACTTCAGGCAGTGGTACTCAATATTCATGTCCATCTTGTGAGAAATTAAAAACACAGAGTCTTTGTTTTGCAACATCTGAATGTAATAATATAATCAGTCCTTTACAATTTGGAAAGAAAAGACAATGAATGAAAGTGATTTGGAATTTCTAGAAGAATCATTTAAAAAATATTATTTTGATCACTCTGAATTAATTTTAGTACCTGAGCGTTCATCTGAACGTGAATTTGGTTATCAAAAATTTAATTCAGGAATGACACGTCATATTTCAATAAAAGATGATAAAGAATTACGTTTACTCTGTATGCAAAACACTCCATCTGATGTATATTGTTCAAATGCATACTATACATTTCCAAATTTACCAATGAATGAAAAGGATTGGAAAGAAGCTGACTTGATTTTTGATATAGATGCAAAAGATCTTAATTTATCATGTAGAGAAAATCATACTATATCCATCTGTAATGATTGTAATGAAATATCAAATAATAATACAAAGTGTCTAAAATGTAATTCAACAAAATTAGAAAAAAAATCTTTACCTTGTAAAAATTGTATTGATTCATCAAAAATTGAAGTAATAAAATTATCTGAAATTTTAATTAATGATTTTAAAATAAACAAAGAAGATATTCATGTATATTTTTCTGGTAACGAAGGATTTCATGTTTATGTGTATTATTCACAATTCCAACAAATAGGTTCTAGAGAAAGATCAGAACTTGTAGATTATATCATGTTCAATGGAGCCATACCTGAAACATTTGGAATGAAAAAATTCAAACCAAATCGTTCATCTTTTCCAAACTTTGGAGAATCTGGATGGCAAGAAAGATTCTCAAAACAAGTTTACGGCTCAAAGTCAAAACGTTCAAAAATTATTTCAGAATTACTTTCAAATGGATATTCATCTTTTCAGAAAACACTTGACGATTTGTCAAATTCTATTGGTGTAAAAATTGATCCAAACGTAACCATGGATATACATAGAATTTTTAGAATGCCTGGTTCAATTAACAGTAAAAGTGGTTTGACAAAAATATTTTGCAAAGATCTATCAAAGTTTGATCCATACAATGATGCATCATATATTGCAGATGACTCAGTTGAAGTAATGGCAAACTGTCCCATAGAATTTAAATTAAAAAATAAAAAATTTGGTCCATATTATAATGAAAAAATTACAATTCCAAGATTTGCAGCAGTCTATATGATTTGTAAAAAATTAGCAACAATTGCATAATTTTACCGGTAAGACATTAATTTACCAAATCTCAACTTAACTTGATTTTGTATAGCGCCTCTACTGATAAGCAAGCTCCACCTCCTGATGCTGGAAAATACATCAGAATAGCAATTATTGCCATAATGGGAGTAGCGATTTTTGCTACAGTAGGCAATCAGGCAGTAATTTTATCAATGAATTTTTCAGAATTTGGCGATCAATTCTCAAAACCTCTATTTTACACACTTGTTTCTACAATTATCCTTTCAATTATTGCACTCGTTCGTGTTAATGTCTCTGGTCGTTCTTCTATTTTCTGGTATGTTGTAAGTACTGGAATTGGATTAATTGGACAAGGACAGCAACAAATCACAAATAATATTCAAAGTTTCAGAGATTACAAATTATCACCACCACAATTCATTATTTGGCAAATCACCAAAATTTTCCTCTTTGGAGCATTCTTTGCAAATATTATGTTTGGATTTGCAGCAATGTCATTTCTTGATGGAAATACTTTGGGAATTGAAAACTTACCAAAATTATTTTCATTACCCTTTGTAACTCCTGAAACTAATCCAAACTATGCAGCTGAAAATGTTGTACCAATGATTCCTGCATTAGTCATACTGATTCCACCAATACTTGCAGCAATTGGACTTCGTTTGGTTTTGTATGTTGGAATTCATAGAATAATTAATGTAATTACTTCATTTCTTCAAGATTCCAACGAAGGAAAACCTAGATTCCTAAATTATGTTTCAACAATTGAAGGAATAATTGGTATTGGAATTGTTTGGGCAGGATTCAATCTATTTTTTACTGATCAAATAGATTACAATACACGATATGTAATTGGTGGAACCTTACTTGTTGGTTCAGCATTAATTGCATTTTCTATTATTGATAGAATCAGAGCACGAGTCTTAACTCACATGTTTAAGAGAGATGTATACATTCGAATTTTAACAATACTTGCAATTGCAATTATTGTAGCAGGAGTTGTTTCAGTTAACAATAGTATTGCAGATGCAAAAAAGATTGAATTTTTGGGCCCATATACTGCTCAACAAATTGGTGTTAATAGATATCTTGGAGAATTAAATAATGTACAAGAAAATATTCATGATCCTCAATTAACTTCTGTTTCTCCAAATAATATTGGAAATTACATAAAACAAAATAGTGATGTTTTAGATGTTATTCGAATCTGGGATTGGGAAGCAGCTTTTGCAAAATTAAAGCCTGAAATTGGTTTAATTCCATATGTAAACTTTGAAGACAATGATATTCTTCGTTTTAACAATACTCTGTATTGGACAGCATCTATGAAGCCAATTTTACCAACCTCTGTTAGTCTTGAGAATAGATGGTATAATGAACATCTTGTATACACTCACGTTCCAAATGGATTTTTGACTTTGGAGGCTACTGATGGTCAAATTGTTGATAGTAGTGAATTTTTCAAGCAACGAGAAATTTACTATGGTGAAGGGGGACTATTTGAAACAACTTGGTCAGGATATCCAAATTCTAGAGGAGAAGACAGTGCCGAGCTTGGAGGAGCTTCATATTCTGGTTTAGGTGGATTGGATGTTTCACCACCACTAAGTTGGATCTTTGAGCCAAACTTTTTGCTGTCATTTCCAGCCGAATCTGTCCACATAATGAGATACAAAGATGTTAATGATAGAATGGAAATTTTGTATCCTTATTTCCTATATGATCTATTTGGACAAGAATTAGATTCACTTCCAGTAACAGATGGAACAAATTCCTATTGGTTAATCCCATTAATTATTGGATTTGACACTCATGATGTTCCTTGGTCAGTTGGAAATCCATACTTGCGTTTAGTTGGTTATGCTTTAGTTGATTCATACAATGGTGATATCCAATTATTGAAAACTGGTGATGATTTCTTTTCAGAAATGTTTGCTAGTCAATATT
>CAYTNP010000053.1:0-4438 GCA_964439165.1 uncultured Nitrosopumilaceae archaeon
AATCTCTTTATGATAGTTTTTTAAAAAGAAATTTTCTATGTTTTTGTATGGATGGATTACTTATTGGAAGATTCCAGCCTTTTCATTTGGGACATCTAGAGGCCTTACAATTTGCATTATCCAAAGTAGATAATCTCTGGGTAGGTTTAGGAAGCTCAAACGTACCTGTAGAAAAAACCAATCCTTTTTCAGCTGAGCAACGAAAAGAAATGATTTTGTCTTCAATTGATGATTCGATGAAAAAAAAAATTTCAATTTACTTTATTCCTGATTTAGACAATCATATCAAATGGATTGAGAAAATAGATACTATTGTTCCAAAATTTGAAATAATTTTTTCAAATGATGAATTAACAAAGCATCTTTATTCTAAAAGATCGATTAAAGTGGAATCTATTCCATTTGTAAATAGAGACAAACTTTCTGGAACTAAAATTAGAGAATTAATTATTAGCGATCAGAAATGGGATGATTTGGTACCTGAAGGAACAAAAAATTTTTTGGAAAAGACTAGTGCCAAAGAGTTTTTGAAAAATCTCTAATTATAAATAAACCCAGTTCACATTGAGTAATAGATTATAATGGAATATCTCTCAATGCTTCCTGGTCCAACAAATGTACCTAATAGAGTAATGAGAGCAATGCTTGCACCAATTATTAATCACAGAAGTGATGATTTTGTAGAATTATACACTGATGTTGTAGATAAAACCCAACAAGTTTTCCAAACCCAAAATGATATCGTAGCATTATCTGCATCTGGAACAGGTGCAGTTGAAGCAGGAGTTGTTAATGTTGTAAAGAAAGGTGATAAAGTAATAATTCCAGTTAATGGAGAATTTAGTACTAGATTATCTCAACTTATTGAAGGCCAAGGTGCAAATGTAATTAAACTTCAAACTCCACCAGGAGAAAATGCAACTTTTGATCAAATAAAAGAAGCATTTGATAACAATAAAGACGTTAAAGCATTCTATGTTGTTCACAATGAAACATCCACTGGAACAATGGTAAATTATCTTGATAAAGTATCTGACTTGACATCTAGAAATGACGCATTCTATGTCGTTGATTCTGTTTCTTTACTTGGTGGTGCCAACCTCGAAGTTGATAAATGGAACATTGATGTTTGTCTAACTGGTTCTCAAAAAGCAATTGCAGCACCTCCTGGTATTTCTCCAGTTTCTGTAAGTGCTAAAGCCAAAAAATACATGATTGAAAACCCACCACCTACACACTACTTCAACTTAGCAAGATACTTCAAATATTATGATGAGGAAAAACATACTCCATTTACTCCTGCATTACCATTGATGTATGCATATAGAGAGGCTCTATCAATTATGTTAGAAGAAGGATTACAAAATGTCTTTAATCGTCACAAAGTTTGTTCTGATGCATTATACTCTGGACTTAGTGCAATTGGTTTAACACCATTTGCAAAAGATGAAGACCGTTCAATCTCAATTGTTGCATTAAATTATTTAGATGGACTTGAAGACAAAACTTTCAGAAGTACTCTTGCAGACAAATTTAAAGTTCTAGTTGCAGGTGGATTTGGAAATCTAAAGGGTAAAGTGTTTAGAGTTGGATGTATGGGTGAAGTAAGTCCATATCATGTAATGAGAACAATTTCTGCAATTTCATCTACATTAGCTATGATGGGATATTCTGTTGACACTCAAGCAGGACTCAAAACTGCTGAAGAAAAATTAAAAACTCTCTAAACCCTGTTAACTTAATATAAGGAAATTCGAAATCTTTCACATTGACATTTGATAAAGGCTCTTTAATCTTAGTAGATTATACTGCAAAGGTAAAAGACAGTGAAGATGTTTTTGATACCACTAGAGAAGAGGATGCAAAAAAATATTCAATTCATGAACCAAATGTCAAATATCAACCAAAACTAGTTTCAATTGGTGAGGTTTCTTATCCTGTTCTCAAAGGATTAGATGAAGCACTTGCAAAAACATCTGTAGGTGATAAACTAACAGTTGAAGTTTCTCCTGAGAAAGGTTTTGGTGAAAGAGATTCTGGTAAAGTTAGAATGGTGCCACTTAGAAAACTAGGTGAAGACGCAGAAAAAGTTTCAGTAGGTGATACAATTGAAGTTGATAATAAACGTGGAATTATTCGTTTTATTGGTTCAGGAAGAGTTCAAATTGATTACAACCATAGATATGCAGGAAAAACTATTCTCTTTGAAGTAAACGTACTCAAATCACTTGATTCTCCAAATGATAAGGTAGATGGAATTCTCAAAAACAGATTACCAGTAGAGGACACAAAGATTTCATTTGAATTAAAAGACAAAGAAGTTAGTGTTACTATTCCTGAGGAAATCTTACGTGCTGATGGTCTACAAATTATGAAACACTTTATTCAATTAGATATTTTCAAATTTGTTCCATCTTTAGAAAAAGTAAACTTTGTTGAGACACATGTCAATAAACAAGCACAAGAAAAGAAACCTGAAACAAAAACACCAGAACAAAAAACTGCTTAAATTACTTTAGTACTCTTTGCAAGACTAGATGCTTTTTTCTCTGTCATTTTAATTTCTTTTAAAATTGTATATCGTTTTGGTCTTAGTTCTTGTGCAATAGTTAGAGCTTTGATTATAATTTCAGGTTTTAATCCAATTTGTTTTGCAGTTGTTGGTGCTCCAACATCTTTTAGCGTTTTCACAATTTTCTTCCAATCCTGTCCTTGTAATTTTGCCATCATTATAGAACCAAGACCACATTTTTCTCCATGCAATCCAATTCCAGGTGCTAATTTATCAAGTGCATGTGAGAAAAGATGTTCTGCTCCTGAACAAGGTCTACTGCTTCCAGCAATACATGATGCAACTCCTGCGCTGATTAACCCTTCAACAATTACTCTTGCATCTAGTCCTTTTTTAGCAAACTCTGAAGAATTTTCCATGACTATTTTTGCACTCATCATGGCCAAATCTGCGGCATATCGTCCATAGTATTCTTTTTTCTTCTTATGACCTAATTGCCAATCTTTTACTGCAATAATATTTGCAATAAGATCTCCACAACCACTAGAGAGTAATTTTGATGGAGCTTTTTTGATTACATCAATATCTACAAAGACACCCATTGGAGCAGACGCTACAATTGAGTGAGGTTTGTCACTTTTAACTGAAACAAATGGACTTGCCATTCCATCATGAGATGCAGCAGTTGGTAAACTTACAAATGGTTTTGATAAATTAAATGAAATTAATTTTGCAGTATCTACTGAACGACCGCCACCAATTCCTACAATTAAATCAGAATTATCTTTTTTGACATTTTTTTGAATTTTATTTAGTGATTCTATTTGATTATCAATTGAAGTGTGCCATACAAATTTGATTTTTTTTGATTTTAATGATTTTTCTATTTTTTTCTTTAAAACTTTTTGAACATTTGTTCCAGAAATAAGAGAAACTTTTTTTGGATTATTTAATAAATTTAGAAAACTTCCAAAATCACCAATATTTTTTTCACCAATTTTGATGAGCCTAGGTAATTCCATTGTGTGTGATTGCATGCGATCTTGATTTTTTCTCAATATTTATGATTTCAAGAGATCAAAAAGTTATTTAAAAGGGTGAGATGGATTCACTTTATCTTAATAGGTGTATTTTATGTCAAATAACGTTGAAGAAAAAATTCTGCACGGGACTACCACTGTAGGTATCAAAGCTAAAGATGGTGTTGTATTATGTGCAGATATGAGAGCCAGTGCTGGTTACTTTATTGCCAATAACAATACTATGAAAATCCAACAAATTGATTTGCACGCTGGACTTACTTTAGCAGGTGGTGTGGCTGATGCACAAAATATTGTTGATGTTTTACGTTATCACTCAAATCTTCACAGAGTTGAAAAACCAACTCCGATCTCAATTCATTCTCTTGCAAGATTATGTTCATTAATTTTCCATCAAAATAGAGGATATCCGTTCATGGCAGATATCTTACTTGGTGGATATGACGCAACTGGTCCTTCATTGTTTAATGTGGATATGTTTGGTTCAGTTGAAGAGAAATCATATGTTACAACTGGTAGTGGATCACCTGTAGCTTATGGTTTACTTGAAGAAGAATATAGAGAAGATCTTACAGTTGAAGAAGCAAAAGTAATTGCTCTTAGAGCAGTTAAAGCAGCAATTGTTAGAAACATTGGTACAGGCGATGGAATTAACATCGCAATTATGGACAAAGACGGTTTCCGTCTTTTGACTGAAGAACAAAAGAAAGCAGTCATCGAACTTTAGTGATTTAATGCAACGAAAACAACAACAAAAAGAATTACCTCCTAGCAGCCAGAATATAATGGCCACTATACTGCAAAGTATACCCAAAGAGGCAAGCGTTACAAAAATAGAATATGAAGGACCTAGAATTGCACTTTACACAAATTCTCCACGTTATTT
>CAYTNP010000053.1:4538-6432 GCA_964439165.1 uncultured Nitrosopumilaceae archaeon
ACTGAAAAAATAGGTTGGAGAATTCGTGTTAGAAAAGCCACAACTATTCCTTCAAGAACTATTCAAACCATTAATGCAACTCTAAAACAAGCTTCTTCTGAGAGAAGTAAACAACTCAAGCAAGTAGGAGATGAAATTTTTAGACCAAGACTATCTCAAAGAACAGAAGTTTCTCTTTACACACTTGGTGGATTTGGACAAGTGGGAAGATCTTCTATGTTATTATCTACTCCTGAAAGTAAAATCCTAATTGATTGTGGAATAAACCCTGGTGCACGTTCACCAATGGATGCTTTTCCACGATTGGATTCTTTGGATATTACATTAGATGATCTTGATGCTGTAGTTATTGGACATGCACATTTGGATCATACTGGATTTTTACCAACTTTATGCAAATATGGATACAAAGGTCCTATCTATTGTACTGAACCAACACTACCAATGATGAATCTAATTCAATTAGATGCAATCAAAGTAGCTGCTGCACAAGGAAGAACTCCAATTTATTCTGAAAGAGATGTAAAACAAATCATGAGACAAACAATTACTTTACCTTATGGAACTGTCACTGATATTTCTCCTGACATAAAGTTGGTTCTTGCTAATGCAGGACATATTCTAGGTTCAGCTTTATGTCATTTCCATATTGGTAATGGTGATCATAACTTTGTTTATTCTGGTGATATTAAATTTGGAAAAAGTATTTTGTTTGAAGCTGCTGCTTGGAATTTCCCAAGAGTAGAAACTTTGTTAGTTGAAAGTACATACGGACTAAAAGAAGACATTCAACCAACAAGACAAGAAGTAGAATCTGCTTTCATAAATGCTGTAAACAACACCTTAGCTGACGGAGGAAAAGTACTCATACCAATTCCAGCAGTTGGTCGTGCACAAGAAATTATGATGGTAATTGATCATTATATGAAATCAGGAGAGATGGTTGAAGCACCAGTCTTTACAGAAGGAATGATTTCAGAAGCATCAGCAATACATGAATCATATCCTGAATATCTTGCAAGAGAATTAAAACAAAAAATCTTAGAAACAGATGATAATCCATTTGATTCTGAATATTTCACTAATATTGAGCATGCAGATGCTAGAGAAGAACCAATGAGAGATGATTCTCCATGTATAATTTTGGCAACATCTGGTATGCTTGAAGGTGGACCTGTTTTAGAATATTTCAAAAATATTGCTCCTGATAAAAAGAACAAAGTATTGTTTGTCTCTTATCAGGTAAATGGAACTTTAGGAAGACGTGTTTTAGATGGTTCAAAACAAGCAACAATGTTAGGTAAAGAAGGTAAAGTAGAAATTGTGACAATTAATTGTGGTGTAGAAAAGTTAGATGGATTCAGTGGACATAGTGATTATAACCAATTAATGTCATTTGTACAAAAACTACGACCAAAACTTCGACGTGTATTAGTTAATCACGGTGAACGATCAAAATCAAAAAATCTTGCAATGAATATTGGAAGAATGTACAAACTACCTGCTCATTTCCCTCAAGTTCAAGAAGCAATAAAATTATTTTAGATCGTATTCTGGTTTCCAGATTTTTACATTTGCTGGTGCAACAATAATTCTTTCTTCACCTAATCTTGCAATATCTGCACCTGCACTTTTTGCAATAGAATACAATTCTTCTACAACTTTACGAAGCTGTTCTACATCTTTTTGTGCCAAAGGTGTAACTCTTAAAATCAGAATCATGTCTTTTTTGATGTCTTCTTTAATTGAATGAACATCACTGACATCTCTGATAGTAATAGCTTTCAGATATGTTGTGTTTTCTTGTTTTTGCATTCTTGTTGGAAATGAGATCTACTCCTTCAAAAACTCTTCTTTAGTTGAGACTAATTTTTTTAAAATTTCACGCCTACAT
>CAYTNP010000054.1:0-1443 GCA_964439165.1 uncultured Nitrosopumilaceae archaeon
ACAAACTTTGGTTACTTCTTTACCTCCGCCATGAACTAGAATAATTCCTTCAGACTCTGCAATTTTTTTAATATCTAAAATTGTTGATGGATGTAAATCATCTACTACACTTCCACCAATCTTGATTGTAATCATTTCTAAACAGGAGTTAGTGGAGTGTATCTTAGTCCGTCCATTTCATCAAAACCACACATTACATTCATGTTTTGAATGGCAGAACCTGCTGCACCTTTCATCAAGTTATCTGATGCTGATAGTGCAATCAATCTGTTGTTATCTTCATCTAAATCAAATCCAATATCACAAAAGTTTGAACCAACTAAGAATTTTGGATCTGGGAATTTGTATAATCCTTTTTTATCTCTAATTAGTCTAACAAATCTTTCTTCACCATATGTTTGACGATATAGTTTCCACAATTCTTTTTCTTCAATATCTTTTTTCATAAATGTGTGATTGGTACATAAGATTCCACGAACAACATCTACTGCATGTGGACTCATTGAAACATTGATTTTCTTTCCTGCAATCTCACTTAGCTCTTGTTCAATTTCTCCAGTGTGTCTGTGTTTTGCTGGTTTGTATGGTCTGATTACACCTGCTCTCATTGCGTGTGCAGTACCTGAACCAGAACCTGCACCTGATGATCCAATTTTTGAATCAACAATGATGTGGTCTGTATCAATAATGTCATTTCTAATTAATGGTGCAAGTGCTAACATTGATGTAACTGCCATACATCCTGGACAAGAAACTAGTTGTGCTTTTTTAATTTCTTCTCGGTGTAATTCTGGAACACCAAAAACTGATTTTGCTAAATAATCTGGATGTGGATGTTCCCAACCATACCATTTGTCATATGCTTCTTGATTGTGTAATCTGTAATCTGCACTCAAATCAATTATTTTGATACCTCTATCATAGAGGGCCTTTACAATTTCAGTAGCAGTTCCGTGTGGTACTGCTGTAAAAACTAAATCACATTTATCAGTTAATTTATCATAATCCATCTCTGAAAATGTCAGATCGGTAAATCCTTTCAAACTTGGTTGTACTCTGTGAAGATATTCTCCAACATGTTGTCTTGATGTAACCATTGTAATTTCAACATCTGGGTGATTTACAAGAAGACGTAATGTTTCTCCTCCTACGTAACCTGATGCACCGACTACACCTACTTTCATGATAAACCTCCTCGTAATGGAGTATAATTTATTTCCTAACGTAATTTAGAGCAAATTCTACCATTTCTTTTGGTATATTTCGTTGTGCAACTCTTGCCAATCCTTTGAATTCTACAGTGTTATTGACTTCATGAACTACGAGACCTCTTTTCTCATCTTCCATCATATCAATTCCTAAAATACCTCCACCCATGGCTTTGGACGATTTTACAGCCAGATCTTCCATCTCTTTTGTGATCTCACAGAGTTCAGGATCTGC
>CAYTNP010000054.1:1543-6239 GCA_964439165.1 uncultured Nitrosopumilaceae archaeon
ATTTTACAGCCAGATCTTCCATCTCTTTTGTGATCTCACAGAGTTCAGGATCTGCGCCAAGTGCAATATTTGTCTTAAACCCTCCTGATGATTTTCTATACATGGCAGCAATTGGTTCATCCCCAACTGTAATTACGCGTATATCTCTAGGTGGTCTGTTAATCATCTCTTGCAAGTAATAGATTCTATCATGAGGACTATCTGTAATATCCCTAATTTCAAAAATTGCCTCCATCGTATCTTTGTCTTTAATTGGCATTACCCCTCTTCCCCAACTGCCAATTACCGGTTTGATAACTAGTGGAAACCCAACTTTTTCTAAATTCTCAGCTGCACTATCACTTGAAAATGAAAAATGAGTTTTAGGTGTAGGGATGTTATTTTTTTTCAAAAGTAGTGTCATGAACATTTTATTTCCACAAACACTTGCAACATCAAACTTGTTTAGTACTGGAATATCTAAAAATTCTAAACTTGCAGTAAAGTGCAGTCCCCTAAAGTAACTTACACATCGTTCAAGAACAACATCACCCAAGTCAAAATCTTCTTTTTTACTATCTGTATTTACTTGAGTTATCTTTGCATCTAGCATCAATGCATCATGTCCAAGATTAGCTGCCTCTTTTTGAAGCATCTTTTCTTCTGACCTTAAGCGGTCAAACACAATACAAATTTTTGACATTACTCTCCCCAGTCTTCGCCTACGCTTTCTGCTTCTTTGAGTTCAACATTTGATCCCTCTTTTTTAGAGATTTCAAAGTCTGCACCACAATCAGGGCAGGAGACAATTTCTCCTACAGCGGCATCGTCTGGGATGTTTAGAGTTGCGTCACATTCTGGACAGTTCATGTTTTTGTTGACCTTTTCTTTTGTAATTTATTAGCTTCTGTTGACTGCATTCCCCACAATTCTACAAATCCTTTGGCTAATCTTTGATCAAATGTTGATTCTGATCCATAAGTGGCAATTTCATGACTGTAAAGGGAATTTTTAGATTTTCGTCCAACTACTCTTAGACTTCCTTTGTACATTTTGAGTTTCACAGTTCCTGAAACTTGTTTTTGTGATTTTTCAATAAATCCATCAAGGTCTGATTTTAGTGGATCTTGCCAAAGTCCTGAATATACCAAATATGCCCATTCATCATCAATGATTGATTTGAACTTGTTTTCATGTTTTGTATGAACCATTTTTTCTAAATCTGAATGTGCCTCAATTAAACAAGTAGCAGCTGGTGTTTCATACACTTCACGTGATTTTATTCCAACCACTCTGTCTTCAATATGGTCGATAATTCCAACACCTGCTTGTCCTGCTTTTTCGTTAATGTATTCAATTATCTTTTGTGCATCTAGTGTTTTACCATCAACTTTGACTGGAATTCCTTTGAGAAATTCAATTTCTAAATAGGATGGCTTGTCTGGCAAGTTTTTTGTTTTAACCCAAATGAATGCATCATCAGGTGGTTCGTTGTAAGGATCCTCTAGTACACCTCCTTCAATTGCACGTCCCCACAAATTTTGATCAATGCTGAATTTTTTTGCTACAGTATCAATTTGAATTCCATGTTTTTTTGCAAATTTTAATTCTGTTTCTCTGTCTAAATTTTTATCTCTAATTGGAGCAATTATTGGAAGATTGGAACCTGAACGTAATGTAATATCAAATCGTACTTGATCATTTCCTTTACCTGAACAACCATGAGCTAGTGATGTGACTTTTTCTTTTTTTGCAATCTCTAAAACTTTTTCTGCAATTAGTGGTCTTGCAAGAGCTGTTGCCAAACAATATTTTTTTTGATAAAGTGCATTTGCTTTAATTGATGGAAAAATGTAATCTTTGACAAATTCTTTTCGTGCATCAATGTTATAGTGTTTTTTTACTCCAAGTTTTTTTGCTTTTGCTGCAATTTTTTTTGCATCATCACCTTGTCCAACATCTACAGTTACAGTGATGACATCCATATCATGTTCATCTTGCAAATATTTTACAACAACAGATGTATCAAGTCCACCTGAAAATGCAAGAATTCCTTTTTGAGTCATAAAACATTTTTTCCGTTGCATTTTGGAATTTATCTTTTGTGATAGGCTGAAATCATTTTTTTCAAACCATAAATTTTCTGACTAGCTTGAGCTAAAATTAGATGATTATTTAACCGACAAATATAACGCTGTTTTATGAAAATTCGTTCGGTAATTTCAGCAGGAATTGTTGGAGTTGTATTGCTATCTGTATTGGGAGTAGCACTTAGCACTAGTGAAACCACACATGATGCAAAACTTCGAATTGCATATTTTCCAAATATTGGACATGCTATTCCTATAGTTGGAATGGAGAATGGATTTTTTCAAGATGGTCTTGGGGATCAGATAAAAATTGAAACTAGAGTTTTTGATAGTGGACCCCAGGCAATTGAGTCTCTCTTTGCAGACTCTGTAGATTTGGCATATGTTGGACCTGGACCTGCAATTAATGGATTTTTAAATTCTGAAAATAACAATGTACAAATTTTAGCTGGTGCTGCAAGTGGTGGTTCTAGTTTTATTGTTCACCCAAATTCTGAAATTACTACAGGAGCAGACTTTGCAGGAAAAAAAATTGCAGCCCCTCAAATTGGAAATACACAAGATGTTTCTTTACGTAATTATTTGTCTGAAAATAAATTAAAAACTGCAGACAAAGGAGGTAGTGTGATAGTTTACAATATTCCAAACCCTGATATTTACACATTATTTGTTAAAGGAGATATTGATGGCGCTTGGGTTGCAGAACCATGGGCTACTATTTTAGAAACTGAACTTGATGGTAAAAGATTATTCCATGAAGAAGAATTATGGCCTGATAATGAATTTGCATCTGTTTTATTAATTGGAAATGTTGATTATGTAGAAAATAACAAACAAGTTGTTCAGAATTTTTTGTCTGCACATCATGAAACCATGCTGTGGATAAATGAGAATCCTAAAGATACTAGAATTGCATTTAATAATTTTCTTGATTCACATTTGGGACAATCATTATCTGATGATGTAGTTGACATTGCATTATCTAATCTCAAAATAACTGATGATCCTAAATCTGATTCTGTATTTTCATTTGCTGAAAAGGCAGATACTTTGGGATATCTTGGAAGAAATGGATATGATTTGTCTGGAATTTTTTACTACTTTGATACAAATTCACTGGAGGATACTGAAACTTAGATGACTAAACTAGAGGCAAAAAATATTGTAAAATATTTCAGCCATGATTCTCATAAACTCAAAGCTATAGGTGGAGTTGACCTCAAAGTTGAGGCTGGAGATTTTGTATGTTTGATTGGACCCTCTGGATGTGGAAAATCTACCTTTTTACGCATAGTTGCAGGTCTTGAAAAACCAGATGAAGGCCAAATTCTCTTTGATGGCCATCCAGTAACTGAGACTGGACCTGAGAGAATAATGGTATTTCAGGAAGGTGCATTATTTCCATGGCTCAAAGTTCAAGATAACGTAGAATTTGGATTAAAGATGGCAGGAATTCCAAAAGAAGAACGTGCAAAGATATCTCATAGATATTTGGATATGATGCAATTAACCAAATTTGCTGATTCATACACTTACCAACTTTCTACTGGAATGAAACAACGTGTAGCAATTGCAAGAGCACTTGTAATGGATCCTGATGTTTTGCTAATGGATGAACCATTTGCAGCACTTGATGCACAAACACGTGATTTACTCTTAGTTGAAATGCAGCTCATTTGGGAAAAAACAAAGAAAACAATTTTGTTTGTTACACATAATGTTGCAGAAGCTGCAGTACTTGGAACTAAAGTAGCAGTTTTTAGTAATCGTCCATCAAAAATTAAAAAAGAAATTGATAATGATTTTCCAAGACCTAGAGTCACAGAAGATGAATCATTATTAAAATTTCAACAAGATTTGTTAGCAGAGCTTAGACCTGAGGTAAAGAAGAGTAAAGAGTGATTATAATGGCAAAAAATTTTACTCCTCATAGAATTGCATTTTACATTGGAATAATTGTTGTTTGGCAAATTATTGCAATGTCTGGAGTTTGGCCTGATAATATTTTCCCATCCCCTTACGAAGTTGCAGAAGATTTAGTGTATACTGGAGCTGATGGAAGTTTGTTTTATGGTATTGCAACTAGTATGTGGCGATTAGCTATTGGATTGGCAATTGCAATTGCTGGTGGTATTGTTTTAGGAATTTTTATGGCAAGAGTTGAGGTGATTAATCAAACTGTAGGCTCTCTGGTTTTAGGATTACAATCAATTCCATCTATTGCATGGGTTCCATTGGCAATTCTTTGGTTTGGATTAACTGATGGAGGAATAATTTTTGTAACTGCAATTGGTGCAATTTTTGCAGTTACCATTAACACATACACTGGTGTCAAAAACATTGATCCTCACTATATTGAGGCTGCAAGAAATATGGGTGCAAAGGGCACTCAACTAATTACTGCAGTATTGATTCCTGCAGCATTTCCATACATGATTTCAGGCTTTAAACAAGGCTGGGCATTTGCATGGAGAGGCGTAATTGGTGCAGAAATTCTATTTTCATTCCTAGGATTGGGCTTTTTGCTTAATGCTGGACGTTCTCTAAATGATGTTTCTCAAGTAATTGCAATAATGCTTGTGATTATGGGAATTGGTCTTGCAGTTGATGGTGTTGTTTTCAAAAGA
>CAYTNP010000055.1:0-6146 GCA_964439165.1 uncultured Nitrosopumilaceae archaeon
CATTATCTTGAATATGAAATGCAATATCCTGATCAAGAAAATGCATTTGATGATGATTCTGACCCATACGAAACAGGCTTCAATGAAGTGCATAGTCTTGATGATATTTTACCTGCTATCAAAAGAAGTATAAAAGAAAACACATCTTTCAAATTTAGAACAAGAGATGACTACGAGGTTATTGTGAACCCAAGAATTTCAAAAAATATTTACGAAACATATTTGAAATTGAATGATTACAATAAAGAAAAATTTGCAAATAATCTCGTAGAAAGTAAAACCAGTTTTTGGAAAGTCGCATCATTTGCAACAAAGTAAGGATAAAACATGAGTACCGCATTTAGACCTGTAAGTTATACTGCATTAGCAAACGTAGCATCTGTTTCTACGGGTTCAGCATCTACAGGAGCATTTGCACCAAAGAGTCATGCAAGCGTATTAAGGGTTGCAACTACTGTTGATGCATATGTTAATATTGTAAGTCAAGCCGCCGATGTTGTGGCTGATGTAAATAATGTATTAGTTCTCAGCGGAGATCCTGCATACATTAAAGTAGATACAATCAGAGGTGAGATATCGAGCATCACAGATCCTGGTTCAGGTTCAACAACGGTTGTATTAAATCAACCAGATAATGGAACTGCACATGCGTTTGTTGTTGGAGATCTTGTTATTTTTGAAAATACAACAAATTACAATTCTTATACAGTTTCAGGTGGAACGTTACCTGTTGTTACTGCCGTTACAAATTCTAGTGCATTCACAGTGGCATCTTCTGGTAGTTCAATAGCAAACGAAACTTCTGGTACAGTGAGAAAAGCATATAAGATGGGTATCAAAGCCACCACGGGTACAGGTAAAGCATCAGTACACGAAGTAACTTTACAAGGTTAATATGTTAAAATTTACAGATTTTTTCGATGGAAAAATAGAAGAACCAGTAGAAGTAGATCCTCATTCGGGCGATCCTCTTGATGAAAGAGTTCTTGGCGTCCAAGATCGAATGAAACTTTCTCGTAGAATGAAACGTTTTCAACATAGAATACAGAGAAAACGGAAAATCCAAATGAGAAGAAAAGCAGATTCAGGTAGACTACAAAAAAGAGCAAGAAAAGGTGCCAGAAATGATATGAAAAAGAGAGTTTCTGGAGGTAAATCTTATAGAAAAATGAGTTTTGGTATGAAAAAAATGATAGATCAAAAGTTAGAAAATAAAGCAAAACAAAGTGCTATCAAAAGATTTACAAAAAGAAAAGTAAAGGATAAACGTAAACTAGACATTGCGAGAAGAAAATGAAATTAATTACAGAAATTAATGAGGATCTTGAATACGTTATTGAAGGTACAGGAAATAATAAAAGTATGTACATCAATGGTGTATTCATGATGAGTGAGACAAAAAATCGCAATGGAAGAATTTATGGTAAAGATATTTTATTCAATGAAGTAAATAGATATCGTAAAGAATATGTAGATAAAAATAGAGCATTTGGCGAACTCGGACATCCAGAAGGACCTACAATAAACCTTGAGCGAGTTTCGCATATGATTAGAGAACTAAAAGAAGACGGAAATAATATTGTAGGTAAAGCGAAAATTATGGACACACCTTATGGTAACATTGTCAAAAATTTGATTAATGAAGGTGCCAAGTTAGGTGTATCTTCAAGAGGTATGGGTTCTCTTGAAGAAAAAGGTGGTGCTAACTATGTCAAAGATGATTTTTATTTGGCGACCGCCGCAGACATTGTAGCAGACCCTTCTGCTCCCGATGCGTTTGTTGATGGTATTATGGAAGGTAAAGAGTGGATTTGGGATAATGGTGTGGTTAAAGAGGCCACTATCGCAAAGATTAAAGAAAGTATTAAGAGAAGTCCTGCTTCTAATCTTGATAATAACAAGTTGAAAGCATTTAATTCTTTTCTTTCTAAACTTTAGGTATTATAAATATAAACAGAGATTTTCTCAAAATATTAGGAGTTTCTATGTCAAAGAAAGAAATTCTGGAGCAGGAGCAAGAAGTGCAAGAAGAAACTGAAGTTCAGGTTTCAGAAAATAGTCAGGTAGAAGAAGATTTATCGGCGCCTGGCCAGAGCAAATCAACTACAGATAAAACAAATACACAAGCCACAGGTGTAAGGGCGGCTAAAAGATCGTTAGATAAGAAAAGCCCTCAAGATGCTCAGCCTAGTCTATCGGCAGATCAGAGTTCCGACGATGTTGGTGCTGATCCTACGAAGAGTGGTGCTGAAGATGGTGGCCAGTCAACATCAAAACCAAACTACACTCAAAGTGTAGGTAAAGCAAAGTCAGGAAAAATGTCAGAATCAGCAACTAGAATGGGCATGATTAAAGATATCTATGACCTATTACAAGAGATGGATAAAGATTCGATTGAAGAAGTACGTAAGGCACTTTCTGAAGAAGAATCAGGTGAAGAAACAGAAGAGGCTGAAAATACTCAGGTTCTTTCTGAGGACGAACTTGAAGAATTGAAGAAAGAGTATCAAATCGATATTAAATCTGATGTTGAGGCTTTGATTCAAGGTGAAGAGTTGTCCGAAGAATTCAAGGAAAAAGCGGCAACAATTTTTGAGGCCGCAGTATTTGCAAAGGTAAACGAAGAGGTTAACCAAAGAGTAGAAACTCTTGAAGAGCAATACAAAACTCAGTTAGAAGAAACCATTCTTGAGACAAGAGAAGAAATGGTCAAGAAAGTCGATGACTACTTGAACTATGTTGTTAAAGAGTGGATGCAAGAGAATGAATTGGCAATTGAAAAAGGAATTAGATCCGAGATTGTTGAAGATTTCATGGTTGGTCTTAAAAATCTTTTTGTCGAACATTATATCGACATTCCAGAAGAAAAGGTTGATCTTGTTGACGATCTTTTTGCTAAGGTTGAAGACCTTGAAGAATCCTTGAACAAAGAGATGGAAAAGAATGTAGATATGCAAAGCGAACTTAAAGAATATAAGAAGTTTGAGGCTATCGCAAACATTTCTGAAGATCTTACAGATGTTCAAGTAGAAAAAATGCAAAAACTCGCTGACAGTGTAGACTATGATTCTGAAGAAGAGTATGCAGAAAAATTGCAGGTAATTAAAGAAAATTATTTTCCTGCTAAAGGTTCAGTTGCTACAGAAGAAGCATCTACAAATGATGATTCACAACCTGAAGTATTAACTGAAGAGGAAGCCAAAGAAGTTGAAGAAACGGCAGAAATGTCTGACACTATGAAATGGTATAGTTCGGCTATCTCACGAACAATTAAAAAATAATCCTAACGCACCCTATAGGAGAAAGTAAATATGTATTTGTCTGAACAACTACAAAAAAAATGGGGTCCAATTCTTGAGCATCCAGATCTTGGAAATATCAAGGACCCTTATAAGAGAGCAGTAACAACTCTCTTGTTAGAAAACCAAGAAAAAGCACAGAGTATGGACAATGAAGTCCTCTCTTCACAAAACTTCTTGACAGAAGCAGGTTTTGGTGCTGGTACAATGCCAGATACACCTGCCGCTCACACGGCAGCCGGTGGTGGTCACGTTGCAAAATTTGACCCAATTCTCATTTCTCTCGTAAGAAGAGCAATGCCTAACTTGATTGCATATGACATTTGTGGTGTGCAACCAATGACAGGTCCTACTGGTCTTATTTTCGCAATGAGATCTAAGAAAGGTTCTGGTTCAGGTAGTGAAACATTCTACGATGAAGTAACACCAGCATATTCAGGTAATACCAATACAACTGATACAACTTCATTGAACCCAGGTCTTATGATTGTTGCTAATGCTTCTGCTACAGGTGGTGGTGCTGGTAACACATCTTATCTTGACACTGGTGGTCCTATGGAAACCGCTAGAGCAGAACATTTGACACCTGCTAATATGTCTTTCAGTATCGAGAAGTTGAGTGTAACTGCTAGATCAAGAGCATTGAAAGCAGATTACACAATGGAAGTCGCCCAGGATCTTAAAGCCGTTCACGGTCTTGATGCTGAAACAGAACTTTCCAACATTCTCTCAGCAGAAATTCTTGCTGAAATTAACAGAGAAGTTGTACGTAAGATTTACGGTGAAGCAAAAATTGGCGCACAACATAACACAACCGCCGCTGGTATTTTCGATCTTGACACCGACTCTAATGGTCGTTGGTCTGTTGAAAAATTCAAGGGTCTCATGTTCCAGATTGAGCGTGAAGCAAACGCTATCGCAAAAGACACACGTAGAGGTAAAGGTAATATCATCATTACTTCTTCTGATGTTGCTTCTGCATTGCAAATGGCTGGTGTTCTTGATTATACACCTGCTCTTGATAGCAATAACATTAGCCCAGATGACACAGGCAATACTTTTGTTGGTGTTCTTAATGGTCGCTACAGAGTGTATATCGATCCATATGCAGTAGCCAGTTCCACAAACTGGTTCGTAGTAGGTTATAAAGGTTCTTCAGCATATGATGCTGGTATCTTCTACTGCCCATATGTCCCATTGCAAATGGTACGTGCGGTTGATACTAATACATTTCAACCAAAAATTGGATTTAAGACTCGCTATGGCATGGTCAGAAATCCATTTGCCCAAGGTTCAACAGCCAGAAGTTCAGTTGCCGGTTTTGATATCGGTGGTGATGATACTACATCTGTACAAAGCAACGTCTACTACAGACTTGTTCGTGTAAATAACTTGATGTAATTTTTCTTGTACATTAAGTTATAGTTAAAAGGGGGATCCATCTCACGAGGGTCCCCTTTTTTTGTATGAAAAACTTGGTGATCCCAAACAAAAATACCCCCTCCAAAATCCGGATGGAAAAATCACCCAAAAAGTCGGCTTAAAAATGATATTTGTAATTGGTAATGGTGCCTCACGAAAAAATGTAAATCTAAACATTTTAAAACAACATGGTAAAGTTATTGGATGCAATGCTCTTTACAGAGATTTTGCTCCTGATCATTTGTTCGCAAACGACTCAATCATATTACATGAAATTTTATCGAGTGATTATCCCAAACATCATGAAGTTTTTTTACTAAAAGGAGAAATACAATTTTTATCAGAAGATTTATATTTCAATATTAAAATGGGTCTCTCTAATATTACAGAGAATGAAAAAAATAATTCGACAGAATTTATTGTTCACGGAATGAATGATAGTGAACCATATCTTACATGGCTACCTCGTGGTCATAAACTAAAAGAAACGTCTTGGGTAGAAACTGATGATATTCTAATATACAATACAGGATTTAACGCATGTAGATTAGCATGTGAGTTATATCCTGATGAAGATATTTACATGATAGGTTTTGATATCTTTGGTAAGAGGAACAATTTGTATGATGGTACATACGGATATCACGATCCAGAAAGAGAACATTATGAAGAGCAGGGATGGGTAGTTATTTTTAATCAATTACCATCAATATATCCGAATATAAATATAAGAAGAGTTATAGATTATGGACCAGAACTTGAAAACATACAAAGTATTACTTACGAAGAATTATGTCAACATTCTCAAATCAACCTGACAACTTTAATTACTTCAACCCAGTAGGGTTCAAATTTGAAGTAGATAAACTTCCAAATGTTAATTTTTTCTGTCAATCTGCTACACTACCTGGACTCACACTAGGAGAAGCAACTCTACCAAACCCATTTAGAGATATACCAACACCAGGTGATAAAATATTATTTGAGGAATTAACAATTAGATTTATTGTTGATGAAGAACTACAAAATTGGCTTGAAATGAAAGAGTGGATATTTGGATTAGGATATCCAAACCGTCAAGAAGAATATGTTAAATTAGCAAAAGAAAATTCAGGTATAAAACCAAAAGGAAACAAATACTCAGAAGGTGTTCTTATGATTTTGACCAGTCATAAAAATGCACAAATCAAAGTTACTTTTCAAGATCTATGGCCAGTGACTTTATCTGGTATACAAATGGATTCTTCTGTAACTGAAGTAGATTATATTACCGCAGATGCCACATTTGCGTACACAATATATAATGTAGAACGATTAATTGGAGAACATTAATTATGAGGTTTGATGAAATTAGAAGAAATACAAGAATCATGGTCCAGTGACAGTCAAATTGATGATACAGAATTAGATAATGAATCTCTCAAA
>CAYTNP010000056.1:0-6090 GCA_964439165.1 uncultured Nitrosopumilaceae archaeon
CTGTAATTCCCATTGCAGATACTCCTGATTTACCACCTCCTGAAATTGCTTGCATCGAAGTCATCATGACTTTTTTTGCTCCATATTTTTCAAGTAGTGGTTTTAATGTAATTGCTAAACCTGTGGTAGTACAATTTGGTAATGGTGCTACCCAACCTTTCCAATTTCTATTCTTTTTTTGTACTTCAAGTAATTCTGTTTGTTCATCATTAATTCCTGGAATTAGAATTGGAACATCTTCTTCATATCGATAAGCAGAACTTGTAGAAATTACTGGTAAATCTGCTGCCATTTTAGTTTCAATATCTCTGGCAGCAACTGATTCAACTGCTGAAAAAACTAAATCTAGTTGGGATACGTCCAAGTCATCAATTTTTTTAACAGTCATGGATTTGATGTATTCTGGAATTTCACCACCTACATCCCAAGCAACAATCCCGTTTGCATCTTTAATAGCATCCAAGTACTTTTTGCCTGCTGAACGTTCAGAAGCTGCAATTTGAGTTACTTCAAACCATGGATGATTGTGTAAGGATTGAACAAATTCTTGTCCAACTGCTCCTGTTACCCCTATAATTGCAACTTTTTTCTTATCCATATTTTGATTGTTGATCGGTTTCAATTAATAATCGTTTTCTGAATTACCACAACATACTAAATCCACCAATTCTATTTGGAACTGTGAAAATAAAGACAAAAAATGCAATTTTAGTCCATAATCCCGTATTACATGGAGGTCGTTTTTCAATAAGTAATCCCGATCCTGATATTGTCGATTTTAGTTCAAACGTTAGTCCTTCTGGTGCACCAAAATCTGTTAAGTCAATTCTGAAAAAAAGATTTGATCAAGTGACAACATATCCTGATTTGAATTCCGATGAGTTGAAATCTGGTCTCAAAAAATATGTTGGAATTCCTAAAACAAACATAATTGTTGGAAATGGAGCAATTGAAATAATCTATAATTTTTGTTCAGCATTTTTATCCAAAAAACATGTTCTAATTCCAATTCCTACATTTAGTGAATACGAAACTGCAGCAAAATTATCTGATTGTAAAATAAATTTTTTTAAAACTATGGATTTGTCTGAAAATTTGGATTCTTTTATATCAGAAATTCCAAAAAATGGATGTGTTTTTGTTTGTAATCCAAATAATCCTACTGGAACAATATTATCCAAAAAACAATTAACAAAAATCATAATCTCTGCCAAAAAAAAATCTTGTCTTGTGTTTGTTGATGAATGTTTTATTGAATTGGTTCCAAAATCAAATGAATCCATATCAAATTTGGTAAAAAAACATGATAATCTTTTTGTATTGAGATCCCTGACAAAATCATTTGGATTAGCAGGAATAAGAATTGGTTATGGTTTGGGTTCTAAACAAATTATAAAAATTTTAGAAAAAATAAAAATTCCTTGGAGTGTTAATGTATTAGCTCAAGAAGCAGGATTAGTTGCTATAAAAAACAAATCACATCTGTCAAAATCAAAATCAATAATTAAAAAAGAATCTAATTTTCTAAAAAATGAAATTTCTAAAATTTCTGGACTTGAATGCCATGATTCTGTTACTAATTTTATTTTAATAAAAACAAAACAAGATTCAACAAAAATTCAAAAAAAGTTAATCAAACAAAAAATCCTAATTCGAGATTGTAAAAACTTTCGTGGTCTAAATAATCATTTTATTCGAATTGCTGTTAAATCTCATAAAGATAATCTAAAACTTGTTAAAGCATTGGAGACATTATCATGAAATCTTTAATGATACAAGGAACATCTTCAGGTGCTGGTAAAACAACTTTAGTTGCAGCATTATGTCGAATTTTTTCTGATAAGGGATTTAGCGTTGCACCTTTCAAATCACAAAACATGTCAAATTTTGGATATGTTACGCCTGAATTTGAGATTTCCCGTGCCCAAGCAATTCAAGCAATAGCAGCAAGATGCCCAATTGAATCTGATCTAAATCCAATTCTGCTTAAACCATTGGGAAATTACTATAGTACAGTCTATCTAAATGGAAAACGTTTCAAAAAAATTCATGCAAAAGATTACTATTCAAAATTTGTAAAAACAAAGGGCATTAAAATTGCAACTGATTCTTTATCTAAATTAAAGGAAAAATATGACTTGGTAATTTTAGAAGGTGCAGGTTCTCCAGCTGAAATTAATTTACAAAAATATGATATAGCAAATATGCAAATGGCTCAAAAAGCAAATGCCTCTGTTTTATTGGTTTCAGATATTGATAAGGGTGGCTCGTTTGCAAGTTTAGTTGGAACAATGTCTCTAATTGAAAATAAATATCAAAAACTTGTAAAGGGATTTTTATTAAATAAATTTCGTGGTGATATTGATGTGTTAAAACCTGGATTCAAAAAAATAAAACAATTAACTGGAATTCCTATTTTAGGAACCATACCTATGATTCAAATGGATATTCCTGAAGAAGATTCTTTGAATGTAAAACCTAAAGAAATCAAATGGACTAAAAATAATATTTCTAAAATTGATAAAGAATTAGATAAACTTGCAAAAACAGTCAAAGACAACCTAGACTTGAAAAAAATTGAGATGATGATAAAATGATTTTAGAATCTATTATGATTGTTGGTTTTGCATTATGTTTGGATTTTTTATTTGGTGATCCTAAAAATAAATATCATCCAACTGCATGGATTGGAACATTAATTGCAAAATTAACACCATCAATCAAAAATCAAAACACGTCTGTTGAAAAACTTGGAGGAATTTTTGTAGTATCGATAACTGTTGGAATTGTTGTCACTTTACTTTTACTTTTAGATTTTGGAATATCATTTTTAATTACAGACTGGCTTATTTTACTAGTCTCATCTATTGCTGGAATATTATTATTCAAATCAACTATTGCCATAAAAGGAATGGAAAAACATGCCAAATCCGTCGTTGATTCATTAGAAAAAAATGATTTAGATTCTGCACGCGTACATCTTTCAATGATTGTCAAGCGTAAAACTAAGGATTTAGACAAAAATCATGTAATTTCAGGCGTACTTGAGAGTATTAGTGAAAATACTGTTGATGGAATAACAGGACCAATGTTTTATTTTGCAATTTTTGGTTTGCCTGGAGCATTTGTGTATAGAGTGGTAAATACAGCAGATTCAATGATTGGTTATAAAACTAATATTTTCAAAAATGTAGGATGGTTTGCAGCAACTTGCGATACTGTTCTAAATTACATTCCATCAAGACTTACTGGATTACTTATGATAGTTTCTGCAGCAATTTTACAAAATAATTGGAAAGAATCATACAAGATAATGTTTCGTGATGGCAAAAAGACTGAAAGTCCAAATGCTGGTTATCCAATGGCAGCTCTTGCAGGTGCTTTAGAAACAAAATTTGAAAAATTAAATCATTATAGTTTAGGTGATGTTGATACAACACTTACAAAAAAACATGTTTTATCTGCAATTACTATGATGAAATTAACATCAATACTATTTTTTGGTATAGTTACAATTCCAATAATTATTGCTTTGTCATTTATGGGATGGTGGATTTATGTTTAAAGAAATAGGTTCTGTTTTTTCATTTTTAACAATTTTTCCATCATCTAATTCAACATTAGAAAATATTGCAAAATATATGTACATTTTTCCTCTAGTTGGAATTGCAATTGGACTTTTAATCGGTTCCTTTGGATTTGGATTATCTTTCTTTTTAGATCCACTATTGGTAAGTCTCTTGGTAGTTGCATCAATTGCTATTGTAACTGGAATTCATCATGCTGATGGTTTAGCTGATTTTGCTGATGGTCTAATGGTAAAGGGAAGTAAAGAAAAAAAACTCAATGCAATGAAAGATCTTTCTACTGGTTCTGCAGGAATTGTAGGAATTGTTTTGTATCTGATTGGATTAGTAGTTACTATTTCATTAACAAGTGGATTTGATTTGTTTAAGGCAATTCTGATTAGTGAAATCTTGGCAAAATTTTCAATGGTATTGATGGCTAGTTTGGGAAATTCTGCTTCATTAGGCTCAAATTCACCTTTTGTTGAAATTATGAAGGACAAAAAGAAACTTTTTGCAGCATTTCTTTTGATGCTAATTCCTGTATTATTCATAGGTGAAACTACTGGATTAGTGATGTTAGGCGTGGCAGTAACTATGACTTTGTTTCTTTTAGCACTCTCTACGAGAAGTTTTGGAGGCATTACTGGTGATGTTCTTGGTGCTACAAATGAGCTTACAAGATTAGCTTCATTGATGGTGTTTGTATCTTTATGATTGGTCTTGTAATGGCTGGTGGAAAAGGCACTCGCATGAATTTAGATAATGAAAAATTATTACTTGAACATAAAAAACCAATAATTCTTCAAGTTGTAGATTCGTTAATCAATTCAAATAGTTTTTCAAAAATCATTGCAATAACTAGTCCAAATTCACCTAAAACAAAAAAATTGTTACAAGAAAATAATATTGAAATTTTTGATACTCTTGGAGTCAATTATGCAAAAGATTTGAATTCTATTTTAAAGGACATCAATGATGATGTACTAATTACATCTGGTGATTTGCCTCTACTTGATAAAGAAATAATTCAAAAAATTACTAGTCTTTATTCTCCTCAAAAAATATGGACCAGTATTCTTGTTACTGAAAATTTTCTAGATTCCCTTGGATTAAAATCTGAATATAGTGTTAATTTTGAGAATCAAAAATGTTATTATTCTGGAATATCTCTAGTAAATTCTAAAAAAATTACTTCATCTGATAATTTAGATGAAAATTATATTATAATTGATGATAAACGAATTGCTTTTAATCTAAATACAAAAGAAGATTACGACTTACTCAGCACTACCTGAGATTTTACCATTAATTTTTGCTTTAGAACCAGTTGCTTCTGCAAGTGTGTTTCCACATGAATTACATGCAATTTGTGTTGATGCATGAGAATAAACTACTTGTAATTCACCACATTCATCACAGTTGACTTTTTGAAACTTACTGGATGGTTTTGGAATTTCGATATGATCTTTTTTCATGCTGCTACCAACTCAAATTTCTTAATTCTGACACCTTTTTTATTGTATTTCTTTTTACATACAGTACATGTCATAATAGGAGTAACTTTTTTTGTAACTTTTGCTGGTTTTGCTAATTTTGGGAACTTTTGTCCACCATACCCATGTTTACGCTCAGCGTGTCGACGTTCACCTCTTGCAGAACCTCGTCTTTTTCCAGCCTTGTAAATGGAGACCTTTTGTTCAGTATGTGTTTTACATTTTGCACAATACTTTCTGATCACCTTTGGAATGTTCATATCAACAAAACCTCTTCACCCGTAATTTAAGCATTGAATCTATAATAGGCGCAAAATTCAATTGAAATACGTGACTTCGAGCCTAGCAAATTCGATCTCTTCGTTAAACTCAGTAGCAATGGGTGACAAAAAAGCCGATCTGGTTTTAAAAAATTGTAATCTCTTATCTGTCTATACTAGAGAAATAATTCCAAAAACTCAGATTGCAATTATTGGAGAGAGAATTGCATATGTGGGTCCAGATGCTTCACATACACTTGGTTCAAAAACAAAAGTTATTGATGTAAAAAATCAATTTGTTAGTCCTGGGTTTGCAGATCCACATTTACACATTGATCAATTTGTTTTACCATCAGAGTTTGCAAAAAAAGCACTCCTTTGTGGTGTAACTTCACTTTTTTCAGATCCAATTGATGTTGTCAGTGCTACTGGTTACAAAGGATTTCAGGAATTTCTTAGACAAGGTGAAAATTTACCTATCAGAATTTTCCAAGTTGTTCCAGGAGGTCTTCCAGTTGATGCAAAATTTAGTAACAGTAAAACACTTACTTTATCTCAAGAAAAATCTGCAGTCAAACATCCACATGTCCTTGGAATGGGTGAAGTTTTTTCTTGGACAAAGGTAACTCTTAGAGAACCTAAAACTATGAAATCACTTTCAGCGATGCTTGAATGTGATTGTATTATTAATGGACATACTGCAGGTGCAAGTGAAAAAAAACTTAATGCATATGTTTCTTCAGGAGTTCTTTCATGTCATGAACCAAT
>CAYTNP010000057.1:0-5991 GCA_964439165.1 uncultured Nitrosopumilaceae archaeon
GTGATGATGCTTTGCATCCACCATAAAAATTAGAACAACCCATGAATCGTTTTCTTGTTGCAGGAGAACGAATTACCATCAATTCACCTAGTTTACATTTTGGACATGGTACCAGTCCATTTTTTGGAGAGTTTGTTCCAAGAATCATGTATTTTTTTTCTTTTGATGACCAAGAAAGATACCCGTTACTATCTAAAAATTGAATTATCTCTTTTTTGAATACATTACTTTTAGATTTTGAAGTTTTTACAACATGTCTTATTTTTGGTCTTTTGATCTGAACTGTTTGTTGTCTTTTCTTTGATGGCATATTCTATGATGAATTTACTAAAACGATTTTTATAGGGACCTGAGTCAACTTCATTCGTGGAAAAGGTTTGTGTTCTTGGCGCTGGTAGCACCAAATATGGAAAATTAGCAGACAGTATTGCAGATATTACAACTCAAGCATCAGTTGCAGCCATTAAAAGTGCAGGAATTGAACCTAAAGAAATTGGAGCATCTTACATTTCAAACGTTTTTGGAATTGCAGACAAACAGGTACACATTGGTCCTGTTTTGATGAGTAGATTAGGAATTCCAGATAAACCATCATTAACTATTGAATCTGCTTGTGGAAGTGGATCTGTATCATTTAGAGAAGCCTATGCAAATATTGCAGCAGGATTTTATGATTGTCTAATTGCAACTGGTGTTGAAAAAGTAACTCACACTGGAACTGAATGGACAACTACATACTTTGCATATTGTTCAGACTTTTTCTATGAAGGTCAAGCTGGTGCATCATTTCCAGGATTGTTTGCATCAATGGCAAGAGCTTACTTGACAGAATTTGATGCAACTGAAGAAGACTTTGCAGCAGTTGCAGTAAAGAATCATGATAATGGTGTACTAAATCCAAAAGCACACATGCAGAAAAAAATTACAGTTGATGATGTAATGGGTTCTGCAGTAGTTGCTAGTCCACTAAAACTTTATGATTGCTGTCCATTCTCTGATGGTGCAAGTTCTGTAGTGTTATGTTCAGAAAAGTTTGCAAAAGCACATGGTGGGGATTACATTGAAGTTACAGGTTCTGGCAGAGGTGGTTCACCTGCTGCATTACAAGGACGTGAACAAATGACTACTATCCCAAGTACAAAGATTGCATCAGAAGCTGCATACAAGATGGCAGGTGTTACTGCAAAAGATATTGACTTTGCAGAAGTACATGATTGTTTTACAATTGCAGAAGTAGTTGATACAGAAGATTTAGGTTTCTTTGAGAAAGGACAAGGTATTCAAGCTGTTCGTGAAGGTAGAACAAAATTAAATTCTGATATTTCTATTAATCCATCAGGTGGTCTTAAATCAAAAGGTCATCCAATTGGTGCTACTGGAATTGGACAAGTAGTAGAAGTTTATGATCAATTAACAGGAAAAGCTGGTGAAAGAACTGTTAAAGATGCTAAAGTAGGTTTAACTCATAATTTCGGTGCAACTGGTGCAAGTTGTGCAGTTCATGTTTTCCAGAGTGTGTAAAATGTCAGTTGAAGAACAAATTATTGAAAGTGCAAAACAAGGTAAACTATTAACTCACAAATGCACAAAGTGCGGTTTTCTTCACTTGTCTACTGCATACTTTTGTAGAAAATGTGGCAGTGAAGGGTTTGAGGATGTATTCTTGAATGGAACAGGCACAGTTGCCACATATACCATCATTACAGTTGCCCCTGCAGGCTTTGAGAAATATACTCCATATGCCTTTGTTGTTCTAAAATTAGATGAAGCTGATTTGAGAATATCTGGATTTATGGCAGATATTGCTACTCCTGAGGATCTTCCAGTTGGAATTAAAGCCAAAATTACTGGTTTTGATGAAAGAGGAATTCTCATCGAAAAGCAGTAAAATAATTTGTTAGAATTATTAAAAAAAATCAGAATCGATTCTTAATTATTTTGCATATTGTATAATTTCATGTCAGTAGAAGTATCATGTGGTAAATGTGGTGAAAAAATAACAGACATGAAGATGTTAAAATCTCTAAAAGATGTAATGAAACCTTATAGTACAAAATGTCCGTCATGTGGACAAAAGCTTTCTACATCAGAGTTTTCACTTGATGTTCAAGAAAAATGATCGAATTAGATCTCTAGTATAAAGATCTTTTTAGGATTTTTAAAAAATTTGATCATAATTTTTGTAAAACTGATCACCAAATTACAATTTTGATCATTACAAATCAAAAATTCATACAGTCATAAGTCTTATTTAGTCCATGCCTACATCAAAACACATGAAGATGAGCGATGAAGAACTAGAAATGGATCTAGATTCTGATGTCGACGACTCTGAACTAGATGCAGATTTAGATTCTGACATGGATGACTCTGATTCTGAAAATAGAGGCGGAATTTTACAATCTACCTCAAAGCGTGTCAGAATGATATTCTCTGTTATGGCCAGTCCAAACAGAATTGATATTTTGAGAATTCTAAATTCCAAAGGACCACTGACATATTCTGAATTAAAATCACTAGCTGGTTTCAAATCAAAAAAAGAGAGTGGAAAATTTGCATACCACTTGAGAAAATTATTAAGACAATCACTTGTTGCATTAAACAAATCTGAAAGACGTTACACAATTACAAATCTTGGAAAACTAGTTTTGAGTTTGGCAAGACAAATTGAAGAAAGATCAATTATTGAAAGCGGAAAGATGTATGTGAGAACTTCACATGAATCAATTGAGGAATTTAATTCTCATAAAATTATTCAATCCCTTGTCCGTGAAGGAAGTCTTCCATTAGAATTAGCACAAAAAATTACTGAAGAAGTAGAAAATAGAATTTACAAATATCAAACCACCTATCTTACAGGCTCACTTATTCGTGAAATGGTAAACTCTGTACTATTAGAGCACGGCCATGAGGAATACAGGAACAAACTCGCACGCCTAGGCTTGCCAGTATTTGATGTTCAAGAAATGATTTCAAATCTTGATAATGTCAATAATGGTGCTGAAGGATTACTATTCAATACAGGACAAAGAGTATTTGCAGAACACCTTCTAACTAACACATTACCAAAAGATGTTGCAGACTCTCATCTTTCTGGAGATTTACACATTACAAATCCTGGAATTTGGTCTATGATTCCTGATACAATATTTGTTAACGTTAAAGAATTAATTGAAGATGGAATTGATCTTGGTGGAAAATATCTTGATGTATCAAGAATTGGTTCATCAAAACAACTCGATGAGATTACAAGTTCACTATCTGTTGTAATTGCACTCTTATCAAAAGAAGCTTCACAAGAAATTGTACTTGATGGATTAGTTTCATTATTTACAAAACATTCAAAGTCATTACCAGAACTTGAACAAAAATTAACTAACGCATTTGCAACAGCTTCTACAACTGCAAAATACAATGACAAAAGTACTGATATCTCAATTAGATTACAATTAGGAACTGATACAAAAATCATTAACACAATAATTGCAGCATACAAAAATTACACAAAGATAACACCAGTTCCAAAAATTGGTTTGATAATTGATCATGATAAAGGAAAAATCACTGATGTATCAGAAGCTGCATCTGAGATAATCTCTCTTGGAGGAAAAGTAATGTTTGCTAAAGGACAAGTATCAAGTTCTGGAGTAACTAAAGGAACTTCAAAAACAAGTACTCCTCTATCAATTACATTACAATCAGTTTCAATTAATCTTCCAAGATTAGCATTTGAATCAAACAAAGATGAAACTTACTTTAGAGCAAGACTTGCATTATTAATGAAACCAGCATTGGCTTCAATGGCATTAAGAAAGAAAGACATTTCTGATCTTACAAGACGTGGATTAAATCCAATTCTTGCAAAAAATACACAATACATGCAAAAAAGTTCTGTTTCACTTGTTGTAAATTTGGTCGGTCTAAAAGAGGCAGTCTTTAACATCTTGGGATTCCAAGACAACAAAGAAGGTCGTGAAATTCTTCATAAAGTAATAGAGACTGCAGTTGATGTTGGAGCCAAAAAAGGCAAAGAATTAGGTGATTCTGTGGCTATTTGCATGACTGAGACTGAGAGTTCTACCCGTTTTGCAAGCCTAGATGGTGAAAAATACGGTAAAAACTCCTCACTAAACTCAATGGAAGGTGATTCTTACTCTGATGGTATAGTCATCAATGCATCTGAAGTTTCAGATTTGACTCTCAAAAGCGACCCAATCACTGAATGCAATAAACTCTCAAAGTCTCTGAATGGAGGATTGTTCGTTACACTAAACATTGACAAAGATGCAAAGGCTGCAGATATCAAAAAATCAATTGAAAAGACATCTCAGCTAACACCATCATTCAAGCCTGTCAAGTCAATTGCAATTTGTGGTGAGTGTGGTTTCAAAGATGAACCATTTGAAGACAAATGTCCAAAGTGTAAATCACCATACGTCATCTGAAATTCATAAATAAAAAACTAGTACCGATCATTTTCTAAAACTTTTTGATCAATTTCAGATTAACGATCATCGTAACTTACGATCAATTTTACTCCTGTATGAAGTTCATAGTAGTGGTGTCAATAATTTTGAACCGAACTTTAAGAAAAAATTGCAGAATCATTTATACCCACATTGATCATAATCTTGTCGGGGAGATCATTATTGGACAATTCAACAATAGAAAATAGCATTATTGACATCCGTAAGCGCAATGGCGCAGTAACGGCTTTCAACAAAGATAAAATTTCAAATGCCATCTTTAGGGCATTGGCAGCCACCTCTAAAGCCGACCGTGGACTAGCCGATCAATTAGCAGGAAATGTAGTTGACAAACTAGTAGAGCAAGGATTTACTAGCACTAGAACACCTACAGTTGAGGATATTCAAGATATTGTAGAGTCAACACTCATTGATAGTGGAAATAGCGATATTGCAAAAGCATACATCGTATACAGACACGAGAGAAGAAAACTAAGAGATGAAAAGATGAATGTCTTGAATCTCAAAACACTTGATCCAGTTTCTAAAAAGTTTGATTTGAATTGCTTGAGAGTTATTGCATCAAGATATCTATTTAGAAATGGCAAAAACGAAATCATTGAGTCTCCAACACAAATGTTTGAGCGAGTTGCCATTCTAGTCGGAATTGGTGATCTTCTATATGATTCACAAATCTTTGACAAATCTGGAAATTCTAAACAAGATGTAACTGAAGCACAATCATATCTTGAAAAACTAGATGCGTTTGATTACAAGTTCAAAATTGGTGACTATTTCTTCAATAAATGGCACTTTAGGTCATTAATCACACACTATGTGACCCTTGCAAACAAAGGTCAGATGAAGATAGGCTTCAAAGATGTTTTGACATTATTGGCAGCAAAGAAACTAGATGATTATGCTGACAAAATTACAGAATACTTTGATTTGATGGTAGCCCAAGACTTTCTTCCAAATTCACCAACAATGATGAATGCTGGTGGAAGACTAGGACAACTATCTGCATGCTTTGTACTTGGAATGGATGATGGAATGGAACAAATCATGAAATCATCATCTGATGCAGCATTAATTTTCAAATCAGGCGGTGGAGTAGGAATTAACTATTCTAATCTTCGTGAAGAAGGTGACATTGTAGCATCAACATCTGGTGTTGCATCAGGTCCTGTATCTTTCATGAATATTATCAATACAATCACTGAAGTTGTAAAACAAGGTGGTAAAAGACGTGGTGCAAACATGGGAATCATTGAAGCATGGCATCCTGATGTAGAAAAATTCATCACAAACAAAACAGAACCTGGAGTTTTAGAAAATTTCAACATCAGTGTTGGAATTTGGGAAGACTTTTGGCATTCACTTGTTAACACTGATGGTAACTACATTTTACGTAGCCCACGTGATAAAAAACCAGTTAAAGAAATCAACTCACATCAATTAATTGACTTGATTGCATTGTCTGCATGGAAAAGTGCAGAACCTGGATTGATCTTCTTTGATCAAA
>CAYTNP010000058.1:0-1615 GCA_964439165.1 uncultured Nitrosopumilaceae archaeon
TAGCTCATGAATTAGGCCATGCAGTTCATAGTCAAGCAGCTCAAGATAGATCAATTCTTGTTCAAGATTCACCATTACCACTAGCAGAAACTGCATCAACATTTTCAGAATTGTTATTGTATGATAATTTATCAGACAAAATTTCAGATAATGAGAAAAAAATAATGCTTGCTGAAAAAATTGATGATTTGTATGCAACAATTCTAAGACAATCGTATTTTACAATTTTTGAAGTTGATGCACACAAACAAATTGGAAAAGGAACGACAATTGATGAAATTTCTAAAACATATTTACAAAATTTGAAAGAACAGTTTGGAAATTCAGTTACTATTTCTAATGACTTTGCAATAGAATGGAGTTGTATTCCACATTTCCATCACACTCCATTTTACTGCTATGCATATTCATTTGGTAATTTACTTGCACTATCATTGTTTCAGAGATACAAAAAAGAAGGAAAAGATTTTGTTCCTTCATACATTAACATTCTTGCAGCAGGCGGTTCAAAAAAACCTGAAAAACTACTTGCAGAGTATGGATTCGATATTAGATCTCCAAAGTTTTGGCAAGAAGGATTTGATTACATCAATGAACAAGTAAAAACACTATCATCATTGAACTAATTTTAGAATAAATGGGGCTGACAGTCCAACGCATGGACTGCCAGCTTGTTCCCCGAACGGTTTGAATTCGATGTCAAGTCAAAATCTAAGAATATCTGATTTAAACCTTTAAAATTATTTTAAATCCATTTTTTTAGGCTTAATTTTCCTAATAGAGCCAAACAAAATCCCAATAGTGATTCCTAACTGATATAGAAAATACAATAAAACCTCAAATGCACTGGGTGTAAGATCAGTGAATCTACTAATTGCAGTAAATATCAACAATAGCATACTAAAAAAGAATACAAATGATTTAACAATTCCACTAAGATTTGTAAATTTCAAAAGAACAAAAGTCATAACGGTAACAGAAATTGCAAGAACAGTAAGAAATCCAGTATTCATTCCAAATATCAAAAATAATGCAGCTACAACATCACCAGGTCCACTAGCTGAAACAGTAGACAGATCAATTTTTTCAGGGGATGCAAAACGAGGAACACTCAAAATTGCATTTATTAAAAAAATCACAAACATTGAAACAGAAACTGTTTTTACGTGATTTTGTAATCGTGGGAATCGAAGTAGAATAGCTCGACCCAAAATGATTCCCTGAACTAGACCAATTCCAAATGCACTCAAAACAGCAATCATTGAAAATATAGGATCTTGAAAAACATCAACAAGGATAGGGATTAAGGCCAATACTAGTTAGAATATAGAAAAAATCAACATATTAGCTACTCGATAATATTTTTTTGTAAAAAAATTAAAAAAATTCATCAAATAATATCATTTCACAAATACAAAGTAAGAGTAAAGTTAATAATTTCATGACCATGGTTGATTCCTATGAGAAATATAGTGTTGATGTTAGCAATAATTTCACTTTTTGCAGTTTCATCAAACTATGCATTTTCACAAGAAATGGGATTAGCCACATTTCAAGAATCAGCCCAAATTGTTATTGACAAGAGTATTTCTCAAAATGTAACAGCATCAATTTC
>CAYTNP010000058.1:1715-5919 GCA_964439165.1 uncultured Nitrosopumilaceae archaeon
GTAATTTCAGCAGTATACACAATGCCAATGGAGGATACAAATTCAATGTATGAAAAAATTTCAGCAATTCTAATTCCAAAAATCATTAGAGATGCAGATGGATTCTACAACATAGCAAAAAATCTGTCATTTCAAGACAATGCAAAAATGACATTTTCATTTATTCCATTAGATTCAAAATCACTTTTGCAATTAAAATTAGCAGTAAACTATCCAAACAAAGCATCAGAAATTTCCCAAATTAATCCATTAGAATTGTTAAATGTAGAAAACATTAAAAGATCAGATTACTTTTCATCAGGATTTTATCCACTTAATTCCATAATTCAAGTTGTTATTTTATCACCTGAAAATACAAACATTTCAAATGTTAAAGGAAATATTGTTCCATCACAAATTATCGATGGTGAAAAAATTCCAACAGATGTTACAAAAAATGGATGGATATTTGATCCTCAAGAAGGACAAATGATTCAAGGAAAATACATTTTTGGAGAAGAATCATCAATTAACAAAGAAGATTTAAAATTTTCATTAGGTGGAAGTGAATTACAACCTGAAAAAGTTGAAACAAATGAAGAGATTATTGTGGTAATAATTATTACAATTGTAGCAATAGGTGCTGCAATATTTTATCTTAAAGGATATAAAAAATAATCATAACAAAAGAACAGCTGCTGCAAAGACAGTAGTCCATTTTCCATCTTTGTCTCCACGAGTTGCCTGAGTTACATGACGAGTGTTGTAAATTTGTCCTGAAATTTTCCATTGTTGTCTTTTTTCATCCCAGTTCTTATCAACATCAAAAGGAATTCCTAATGAAGATGCAAGCATTTGTGCTGCAATATCCTCAGCATAATCTCCTGCCTGAGATTCATTTTGTCCAAAAGATTCGTATTCAGAAAGATATCCATATCTTTTAGGATCTTTTGGTTGGGCAATACCAACTGATGCAGCACACATCCTATGAGGTTCATTAGTTTGGTTTTTAGAATAAATTGTAAATAGAATTTGTCCAGGTTTAATTTTTTTTAGACCTTCTTTTCTTGAAATGAGTTTTGCCTGAGGAGGAAAAATACTTGAAATCAATACAAGATTTGTTCCAGCAATTCCTGCATCCCTTAATGCATATTCAAAACTAGTCAATCTATCTTCATGAACACCCTTACCCTTTGTCAAAAACAAATTTTTTGCAACTAGATCTAACATTTCTGAATTGATGAAATAGAAATATTATTTATATTTTAACAGAACAAACTGATTTTCAAAAAATTAACCACGTTTTTTCTTTTTCTTTCTTTTATCAGGATCTTTTTTGACTTGAGTTAGATACAAAAATGTAAAGAAAGCACCTAATCCAATATTTATCACGCCCATAAATGTGATAAAGACACCTTGAGTAGAAGCAATTGGAGATAATCCAATAACAATTCCAAGAGAGCCAGTTCCAAAGAACATCATCATTAAGACTTTGATTCGAGTAGGTTCAATGTATCTCATTAATCATATCAAAAAATGACTTTATTAAAAACTGACGGTTAAAATGAAAATTCCATTGGTATTGAGTAAGATCGTTTGAAGTAACATTTTAAACCTGAAAAATTTCTTTTTAATTTGTGCCAATGTAGCTCAGCCTGGTTAGAGCAACTGATTTGTAATCAGTAGGTCGTGGGTTCGGATCCCGTCATTGGCTTTCTAAAATTTCTTAAAATTTATGATTCACACATATGGCAATACGATTAAGTATGTTGAATTTTCGAACAAGTTCAAATGAGTTCAGAGGATGATGGGTTTTCAGAGGATGATAATTTTTCACAAAATAATGATAAGATAGTTTCTGTAAAAAAATCCACATTTAACGGATTAGTCATAGGAATTATTGTTGTAATTGGGATTGCTGCATTTTTTGCAGGCTCATATTTTACTAGTTTTAATTCAGATAATGTATCTCAAAAAGAATTACAGGAAGCAATCTCTAAACTAGAACTTAGAATGTTACAAGAAAAATTACCCACCACACAACCAACAGGTCCTGTAAGAATTTCAGCAGACAATGATCCAATTATTGGTAATCCAGATGCAGAAATTACAATTATTGAATTTTCAGATTTTCAATGTCCGTTTTGTGCAAGATTCCATGTCCAGACACTTCCATCAATTATGAGTGAATACATTGAGCAAGGCAAAGTGAAACTAGTTTTCAGAGATTTCCCAATTCAAAGCATTCATCCAAACGCATTACCTGCATCAATTGCAGCTGAATGTGCAAACGAGCAAGGTAAATTCAAAGAAATGCACGATGTACTATTTGAAAAACAAAATCAATGGAATGGAGTAGAAACTGCAAATGTATTATCAGTGTTTAGTCAATATGCAAATGAGATGCAACTAGATCAAGAAACATTTGATTCTTGTTTGACTAATGGAAAATACATTGAAGAGATTAGAAAAGATCTAGAGGATGGAAGAAATTACGGAGTTTCAGGAACACCAGGATTCTTTATTGGAAATGATAAAGTTGGGTATGTGGAATTAAAGGGTGCTCAACCATTTGAGAGTTTCAAAAAAGTTATTGATTCACAGTTAGATGCGTAAATAATAACAAGCGTTTATTAGACCATTTCAGTCATTGCGGATATCGGAATAATGACGAGCAAGCAATGAAGCTTTTCGTCATTGCTTAAGAGAAGAAAACAAAATGACAAAATTTAATGAATTAGGACTAAAAGAAGAAATCCTCAAAGGACTTGAGGATCTTGGGTTTGAAGAAGCGTTTCCAATTCAAGAGGCAGTAATTCCAGTATTACTAACTGGTAGAGATGTTGTAGGTCAAGCACATACAGGTTCAGGAAAAACTGCAGCATTTTCACTATCAATGTTACAACAAATTCAGCCAAAAAATGGCATTCAGGGACTAATCATGGCTCCAACAAGAGAGCTTGCAATGCAAATTACTGACGAAATTAAAAAATTCTCAAAACACACCAAAATCAAAGTTGCAACTGTATATGGAGGACAAGGAATGGGAATCCAGTTAGATGCACTTCATAGAGGAGTGGAAATCGTAGTAGCCACTCCAGGTAGATTAATTGACCATCTCAAAAGAGGTTCAATCGAATTAAGAGACATCACACACATTGTCCTTGATGAAGCAGATACAATGCTTGACATGGGATTTGTAGATGATATTTCATTTATTTTAGATTTAGCACCAGAAGACAGAGTAATGTCATTGTTTTCAGCAACAATGCCAACTGAAATTTTAAGATTATCTGAAGAATATCTAAAAAATCCAAAACAATTCTTGTTAGATGCAGATGATCTTAGTGGAGAAGGTATTGACCAATCATTTTTAGTCATTAAAGACCGTGACAAATTCAAATATCTTATTGACTTTATCAAACCAATCAAAGGACAATCCATTGTGTTTTGTTCAACAAAATATAGAACAAGAGATGTAGCAAAGTTCCTACATCAAGAAAAATTTGATGCAGTTGCAATTGAAGGAGACATGTCTCAGCATAGAAGAGAGCAATCTATGGGTAAATTCCGTAGTGGAAAAGCAGACATTTTGGTAGCCACTGATGTTGCATCAAGAGGAATAGATGTTCCAAGAGTAGAACTAGTAATCAATTACGATGTTCCAAATGTGGAGATGGCATATTTTCATAGAATTGGACGAACTGCAAGAGCAGGAGCTAAAGGTAGAGCAATTACATTTGTATCATATTCATCAGTAGGAGATTGGAATCTAATCAAACGTCAAATCAAAGTTCCACTCAAAGACTTGAATGAAGAAATGGGAATTCAAATTTCAATTCCTGATCCACTAAAAAGACAAATGCCTTCAAGAAGATACGGCGGTCAATCCAGAGGAAATTATTCTAGAGGAGGTCGTTCTGGAGGATATGGAAGATCAGGTGGACGAGATTCTAGGGATGATAGAGGTGGCGGAAGACGAAGAAGAGATGATAGAGGCGGCAGTAGAAACAGCTACGGCGGTCGCAGTAGATGGTAACTGTAAAACTTAAAGGCTCGAATGTTCTAATTATTTTGAAGATAAAGTAATGCACAAAGGATTCATTTTATTAAATTGTGATCTAGGGGCCGAAGAATACATTGTTGATGAATTAAATCAAATGCATGATGTTAGTAATGCATATCTTACTTTTGGAGCATATGATGTAATTGCAGAAATTCAAAC
>CAYTNP010000059.1:0-5577 GCA_964439165.1 uncultured Nitrosopumilaceae archaeon
TCTAATTGTGAAACGTCAAATGAATTCTCAATTTCTTTAATTGTTCCTTTAATTTGTGAAAATTCTAAAATCTTTTCTAGTTTTTCTGTATCATATTTTTCTTTGAATTCAGAAATGATTTGATCTTTTGATTTTTTTGAGATTTTATCAACAGCTCGTAAAATATCTGCTACAAGTTGTGGCTCTGTGGATTCAAAAATTTTGTTAATGTAAGATTCAACTAAATTTCTATGATTAATATCAATTGTAATATTTTTGAGTAATAATGAATCAAACAATCTAGAAGTTAATTCAATGATTTCTGATTCTGATTCAAGCGTAGGTTTGCCATAAATTTCAATATCCCATTGATGAAAGAATCTGTATCGTCCTTTTTGTGGTTCATCATATCTAAAAACACCTCCAAATGCAGATAATTTTGCTGGGAGTTTCATGGATTTTTGGGATGCCATATAACGAGTTAGTCCCATTGTAAAATCAAATCTCAATGCAATTTCTCTTTCACCTTTATCTTTGAAATAGTAAATTTCATCTCTAATTGCAGGACCAGATTTTGTTTCTAGTGTTGATAGTGATTCAATTGGTGATGGTTCCATGAATGAAAATCCATACAAATTTGATAATTGTTTAAAATGAGAACGAATATGTTCAATGTTTGCATTTTCTTTGCTTTCAAAATCTTTCATTCCACGTGGTAATTCCAAGATAATTATTGGTGAGAATGTTGTGATTTAGATATTTCTGTATACTCTAACTATGCAGAACTAGGCAGTTTTTAAAAATAAAAAGAAAAAATTAGTTAGCAGGAACAACAATTCCTCTATCTATCATCGTAAGAGCGGTATCCGATTTGAGACACATTGGTACTCCGTTTGATGCTTTCATTACAAGGTTAAATCCTTCACGACATTCAACTTCTGTTGGATCAACTCCAGCAGTGGTTTGTGTACGTGGTGAAATCCAAGCTAGTTGAATCTCTTTTGCCTTGTCTATGAATTCTTCTCTAAGTTGTTGTTTTTCCTCGTCAGTCATATCAGATGCTCGTTCACGAAGTTCTGCTTTGAAGGCTTTCATCTCAGATACTCTATCATGAATCAAAGACTTGCGTTCATCAGACATTTTGATTTTCATAGTGCTCATATGATTCTCAAATTTCATTTTGAGTTTTAATTTTCTTTCATCTAGATCACCATGTTTTTCTTCATATTTCATTCTGATTTCATCGCGTCTCTCATCAGAAATATCACGTTTATCCATTATCATAGATTTTAGACGTTCAGAATTCTCTGAGAGTTTTGCTTTTGCAACATCAGACATGTGATGTTTAGCCTTATCTGACATTCCATCAAAATCATGCATTTTGTTATCATGATGCTCACGCTTGTAGTCTTCTCTTTCTTCAGGTGTCATTTCACACCAATTAGAAATTCTATCAAGTTTTGAAGCATCAGTTATTTCTAATGCAAGTTCATCAGAAGACAATGAACATAACCTTTCATAATCTAAATGATCATACTTGTCATGCATTTGTTTTTTCATATGTGCTTTGTATTCGTCTTTGTGTTCTTCAATGAAATCAATTCTACCATCTTCATCTAAAGTACAATATTTGTTCATTTTATCAACGTGATCTTCAGCTTTGTCATGTTCTTCAACAAATGCTTTCTTTTCTTCGTCAGTCATTTCACAATATTTCTCTAGATGTTTTCTCATGTCTTTTTTGTAATCCATGTGATAGTCATGTTCTTTTATTTCTGGAAGAAACTCTTCAACAAAATTCTCAATTGCATCTTCTCGTTCATCTTCAGATTCAATCAAACAAAATTCAGCTAATCTATCTGCAAATTCTGCAATTCTTGGATGATCAGCAAAAAATGCTTCTTTTTCATCTTCAGCCATTTCACAAAATGCTTCTAGTCTATCATCAAGATTGTGATGTTTTCTTTCATCATGTTCTTCTCTTTCGTCATCATGTTCTTCTTCAGTTGTATCATCAACAGTGTTAACATTTACTTCCACTGAATCTGATTGTGCATATACTGCATTACCCATTGTAACACCAGTAAACATAATCAGTGCAAAAACAATACTTAGAAGTTGTCTACTTTTCATTAGTTGAGTTTTTGATGATTGTCATATAAAAAATAGTGATAGAATTCATGGTAAATATTAAATGCATAAAGCAGTATTTGTGCGTAAAAATCTTCATTTAATGTTCAAAGTGCCAATGAACAATTTCTTAGTAATTTCTTTTATTGAATAAAAGATGAAAAACGTATGATTAACAAAGATGAAAAATTTTTAGAAAAAATAATTGGTTGGGCAGAATTAGTTGGAATCAATTTAGATAGAGATCTTGAACAAATGTGATTTTTCATAAATTTGAAAAGTAATATTTGGAAATTGTTTATAAACAATTTTCCACTTTTTGGGAATTTAGGAACTCCTTATTATTTCATAACTACATAATATGTTATAGAAAGCTGACACAATCTCCTATTGTCAAAATGAATGGCGATTGTTTACCAGTCTAAGCATACAGCAGGGATGGGTAAAGGTTGTTCCGCGTTAGTCAGCTTTCAAATTTTCTAATTCTAATCAAGTTGATAATGTAGTTGCCAGCCCAATTGCTTCACCAAAATAATATCCAGACAAAATTGTTACAGTAGACCATAGAAGAGATCCAACAAATGTATAAACAATAAATTTTGGAATTCTCATTTCTAACAATCCTGCAGGAACTGAAATCATTTCTCGCATAACTGGAATCATCCTTCCAAACAAAACAGCTTTATCACCATATTTTTCAAACCAAGCTTCAACTCTTTCTAATTTCTTTTCAGAAATTCTAAAATATTTCAAATAACGTAACAAGACAATTCTACCAAGTTTTAGTGCAATAAAGTAAATTGATGATGTTCCAATAGTTGCACCAATTGCTCCAAGGATTATCATTGGAATAACTCCAACAAGTGAAATTTCTTGTTGAGATGCCAAAAATCCAGCAGTTGGAAAAACGGCTAAAGTTGGAATTGGAGGCACTATAGTTTCAAGTAATGCTGCCAGAAAAATCCCTTCATAGAGATGTGAGCCTAGAAAATCTGCAAGCCAAATTAAAAGAGAATCAAATGGTTCCATTGAATTCTGGGAACGAACTCCTACTAAATTACTTTACGAGTAAACAGTTGCATTAACAAATCATTCTAAAACTAGTTTTTTCGCTCATAGAATTCAACAGGATTATCAAATTGACGATTATAATCAACTTCTATCCAAAATTTTTGCTCATCAATTTCTTTTCCTTCAGCTAACCACACATTTAGAATTTTTTGCATAAACATTTGAGTAGTGTCATCAATTTGAGGTCTTTTCCCTGTTTCTTTTTCTATTCTATCTCTTTCCTCCTTTGATTTTTTTAAAATTGATTTTAGATTTTTCCCATTAATTTCTGCTGCTTTTTTTCTTTTTGCAGATTGAAGATCTTTTTTAAAATTAGATAAAAATCCCATAGATATAGTTCAAAGTTATTTTTTAAAAAAGATTTACAAATTAAAAGATATATTTTAAATAAAATAACAAGAGGGAAAATTATGCCAAGAATAACTCATTTTGATATTCCTGCAGACGATATTGCTAGAGCAAAAAAATTCTACAAAGAAGTCTTTAATTGGAAATTTGATAAATGGGAGGGTCCAATGGATTATTGGATGACAATAACAGGAAAAAATGAACCAGGAATTAACGGGGGGTTATCAAAGAGGGTTCCAGGACAAATGGGAATAGTAAATACAATTGATGTCCCATCAGTTGATAAATTTTCAAAGAAAATCATAGAAAAAGGAGGACAATTGATCATTCCTAAAATGGCAATTCCCAAAGTAGGTTGGTTTGCACAATGTATGGATACAGAGCTCAATGTTTTTGGAATTATAGAAAAAGATGAAAATGCCAAATAACCCCCTAAATTAATAATCAGAAAATATTTCAATAAATTATTGAGTTACAAATTCGTAGATCATGCAACTGATGCAATAATTGAAGTCACTGCAAAAAATATCAAAGAAGCATTTTCAGTTGCAGGTGAAGCAGTAATCAACCTTACATTAGATCAAGAAAAAGTTGAAGAAGTAGTCAAAAAAGAGTTTTCAGCACAAGGAAAAGATTTGTATTATCTATTATTTAGTTGGTTAGAAGAAATTCCATTTGTTCTAATTACAGAGGGATTTGCAATAAAAAGAATAGAATTTGATATTGTTAAAAATAAAGAATATCAAATCAATGCCATAGCATTTGGAGAGCCATTAGATGTTCATAAACATAATTTCAAAGTAGAGGTGAAAGCCCCAACATTTTATGAAATGGAAATAAGACAAGACAAAGGTGTTTTCATGAAATTTTTACTAGATTTGTAAAATTTTCTTTGCACAAAACAAGAAGAAATTATACGCGTTTTTTAAAAACAAAGAATGAAAGCCAAAAATATGCAAATGAAATTAGCGTTATTTTCAGTAATGTCTTTAGTTCTTTTAATGATAATTCCAGTTCATGCTGATGTCAATAATGCTACATTAGATAAAGAGACATTTACGATTGATGATAAATTTACAATTTCTGGAACAGTCAGTGACTCAGAAAGAGTAATGATGGTTGCAGCATTGAAAGGGCCAAACGGTGAAAAACTAAACAAAAATATTTTATCAGATCCTGATGGCACATTTTCATTTATTCCTATAGATGCAGGACTTATTTTTTCATCAAAAGGGGAATACAGAATTACAATAATTACAGAAAATCAAAGAATAGAAAATGGGACAGTAATCAAAATACAATATGAGAAAGGAATAGCTTCTGTTCTTCCAAATTATGAATTAATTCTAAAAGAAAATGGAAACAAGAATGTTGATGAAACTAAAAAATTGACTTTTACTGCAAGTGTCACTGATTCATCAATTGAGAATTTAGAATATTCTCTTTCAAATCAACCAAATGGCGCAACAATTGACAAAGATTCAGGAATTTTTACATGGACTCCAACTAGTTCCCAATCTGGAAATTATATTTTAGACATAGTTGTTAAATCAGGCATACTTGAAGATAGAGAAACCATTACTATTACAGTCAATGATAAACCAGCACCTGAACCAGCACCTGAACCAGCACCAAAATCAGATACAAAATTAGGATTAGCACCATTTGTAGATGAATCAAAAGATCCACAAAGTTATGTTGACAGATACCATAACGAAGCAAGTTACAAGATATGGTTTGATGATACTTACTCTCAATATTCCTCAATTTATCAAGCAGTAGGATTGGATGAACCTCTAGAAATACCAGCACCATTTGTAGATGAATCAAAAGATCCACAAAGTTATGTTGACAGATACCATAACGAAGCAAGTTACAAGATATGGTTTGATAACAATTATTCTGAATATTCTTCAATTTATCAAGCAGTAGGATTAGAAATTCCTGAAGATCAAAAAATACCAGAACCAGTTATTGAAGAACCTGAATTTGGAGAATGTGGTGAAGGAACAAGATTAGTTGATGGAGTATGTTCTATTTTAGAAGAAC
>CAYTNP010000060.1:0-5393 GCA_964439165.1 uncultured Nitrosopumilaceae archaeon
AAAATAAAAAAATCTCCTGATTTAGAAAGACAACAACTTTCTTCTTTGTGTAGTTTACCTGGAGTTGGAGAAAAGTTTGCAGTAAGAATGCTTGAAAAGTTTGGAACACCACTCAAAGTATTCACTGCAACTACTGCAGAACTAGCAAAAGTTGAAGGACTAGGTGAGGCAAGAGCTAAAAAAATTAAAAAGGTTCTTGATACAAAAAGCAAACATCTCAAAAAATCAAATCAAAAAACATTACACGACTCTTAGTCTTTGAGTAATTTTCTTTTCAGTGGAGTGCCACAAGCTGGGCATTCAGTTCCTGATTTATGATTGGTTCGACATCCAGGACAATAATGAACCCATTTTCCAACATCTTTGATTCCTTTAGTCATGATTGGAATAATTTTTAATTCTAAATTTTTTGCAACATTTGAAATGGCAAAATCATCAGTAACTATCTCACCCTTATTCTCAATACATAGTGCAATAATTGACATGTCTTGCTTTGATAGTTGAGGAAAATCACCTGTCTTTTTTGCAGCACCCGTTGCAGTTTTAGTTGATTCCTCGCTTGGCTCTCTGATTTTTAGTCTGTTAGTTTCAAGTAAAGTACCTAAAGCATCATGATTTTTTTTGATATGTTTTATTTCATCAAAAACTAGAGTTGTAGTATGCCAAACATCAGATGATCTAAATGGAACGCCTGCATAAAATGCACTGGCATCAAGTATTTTAAAATCCAAGTTTACTCATTTGACGCAGGCCACGTTTTTTTAATCTAACAAAGACTGCAGGTTTTTTGTATTTTTTAATAATAATTGGCTCATCAAATCCTGCGGTTTTGATTACTTGAGCATCCATTACAATGTTGCAATCATGTGAACATCTAATTTCGATTTTCTCATCTGGAACTACAATTGATTCTAGTCTGTACACAGGAGCTACTGGTGTAATAATTAGAACATCTAAACTTTCATGCAATATTGGTCCACCAAGTGAGAATGAATGTCCCGTTGAACCACTAGGTGTTGCAACTATTACTCCATCCATTTTTTGTTTTACAGTATCATTTTGGAACTTGATGTTAATTTCTGATGTTTTAGTTAAATTTGATCTTGCAATGTATATCTCATTGAGTGCTGGTGGAAATTCTTCACCACCACATGATGCTACAACTCTGATTCTTTTATCTAGGAAAAATTTGCCCTTTAGCATTTGATTAATGGCATCATCTATCTCATCGTATGTAATTTCAGCTAAAATCCCTCTGTTTCCCCCAACGTTTATTGTCAAAATTGGTGTCTCATTATCCAAATTCCTAAAGACTCGTAGTGTGGTGCCATCCCCACCCAAAGTAATAACTAAATCAAGTTTGATTTTCTTTAACTCCTCCAAAGTTTCTAGTTGCTTTGTTCCCTCTACTTGAATTGGAGAAATTGTGTATACTGTAGATTTTTTTGCTAGTAGTTTTTTTGCAATATCTTTTGCTGCTTGCTCTGAATCCTTTGAACCAACCTTACTTACTATGGCAACTTTTTGAAGTTTCAAGGCAGTTCTGTTAAAATACTATTTACTTAAAAATGATATTTTTGAGTGATTTTGGAAAAACAATTAATTATGAAAAGAATTGCAAAAAAATTATGAGTTACGCACATCCTGAAGTTTTAGTTGATACTGAATGGGTATCACAAAATCCCCCAAGTGAAAATAGAAAGCTAGTTGAAGTTGATTATGATCCTGTAAACGGATATCAAAAAGGTCACATTAATGGTGCCAGTTTAATCTGGTGGAAACGTGACATCAACGATCCTACAACTAGAGACATTATTGGTAAAAAAGAATTTGAAGCACTAATGACAAAAAATGGTATTTCTGCTGATACTGAAGTTGTTTTGTATGGTGACTTTAACAATTGGTTTGCAGCATTTGTTTTCTGGGTTTTCAAAATCTATGGACATAAAAATCTCAAAATTATGAATGGTGGTAGAAAGAAATGGGAATTAGAAGGTAAAGATTACACAACAGATGAACCACAATTCTCATCAGAACCATACATTGCACAACCTCCAGATGAAGGACTACGTGCATATCTATTTGATGTAAGTCGTGGAATTGACAATGAAGATACTGTAATGGTTGATGTACGTTCACCAGCAGAATTTACTGGACAAATTACAGCACCCCCAGAATATCCAATGGAGCATGCACAAAGAGGTGGACATATTCCAAAGGCAAACAACATTCCATGGGCTACTGCAGTCAATGATGCAGATGGAACTTTCAAAACTCCAGATGAGTTAAAACAAAATTATGAACCAAAAGGTGTAACTCCTGACAAAGACGTAATCTGTTATTGTAGAATCGGAGAGCGTTCCTCACACAGTTGGTTTGTTCTAAAGTACCTACTTGGTTATCCAAAGGTTCGAAACTATGATGGTTCTTGGACTGAATGGGGAAACATGATAGGCAATCCTGTGGAAAAATAAATTGCTTTTAGACCTTCCAGTTTTAAAAAAAGGCACTTTTTATTTTATCAAAGAAAATGACTCTGATCTAATCTTAGAGGATAAAACCAAAAGAGGTCTTGAGATTAAAGAGACATCAGTTGATGAAAAACTAAATGTCAAAGCAGACAAGGGAATGATTCATGATATGGATGGAATTGGTCACTGGGTTCCAATAAGATGGTATTTTTCAAAGGATCTTTTTGATCTCTCTGCAGTAACTGTTCATGCAGATGCTATGGATGAAAAATACACAAAACTTCGGGAATTGACTTGTCCTGATGATGATGGCTGATAACCTTTTTAAATAAAATTAATTCATCAAAATCAGATGTCACTATTACTCAAAGACCGAGTTTGGTCAATGGAGGATAAGACAGTAAAACGTGGAGTTTATCCATTACATGGATTCAAACTTGGATTATACAGATTACCAATCAAACTTGAAGAACCAGCAGAACTAAAATCAGTCCATGATGGGCTCAAAAAAGCATTTGAAATGGACATGTATGCTGATAGAATTTTTGCCACATACAGATGGAAAGAACAAAACAAATCAGATCCTGATGAAAGAGGATACGAAGAAGTTGAACTTTCAGTTACAGTTGAAATTGTAACTGGTGAAGTTGTAGATATTATTTATCAAGTATTTCCAATTGAGAAATTCGGAGATCCTAATTGGGTTAAAGATTATAGAATAAAGGCAGACCATTTTGCAAAAATGATAATTGATACTATTTTGAGAAATACTATTCTTGCAGACAAGATGGTATCTTATTTGGCAAAGACTGAAAAACTTTCAGAAGTTGCAGCCATTCAAAAATTAGAAGAAATAACTCCGTTGGCAAAAATTGTTCTTGGTGCAAAACCAAAACCAGTTGAGGCAACTGATGATGAGGAAGAAGAAGATGATGGTGCAATCGAAATTCCAGATGGTGCAAAACCTGGACCAATTGATATTGAATACAAATCAAAGATGAAATCATCAAAATCATATGAAGCACCAGAACATACAATCAAGACTTGGGGAAGAAAGGGTTCTGAAAATGGAATTTTAGGTGTTTGGGGAGAATTTGTTTCAGTAGATTATGATATTTGTGTTGCAGATGGTGCATGCATTGAAGCATGTCCTGTAGGTGTTTACGAGTGGTTTGATACTCCTGGTAATCCTGCATCTGATAAGAAACCACTAATGTCAAAAGAACCTGATTGTATCTTTTGTTTGGCATGTGAAGGTGTTTGTCCTCCACAAGCAATCAAAATATTTGAGCAAAAATAGTGCAATTTTTGCAACTATAAATAACATCTAGTGATTCAGTGAGACTAGGAAATGTCTAATCCTTTCATCCAGCTTGTTTTTGATCTATTCATTATTTCTGCAATCATAATCACTGCATATACTGTTAATTTCTATTATCTTGCATTTCTTTCTAGAAAAAGAAAAAATCATTCATCTACTGCTGATTTGGGTACGCCCTCAGTTACAATCCAATTACCCATATACAATGAAAAATATGTTGCAAAAAGACTGGTAGATGCCGTTTGTAATTTGGATTATCCTAAAGACAAAATGCGAATAATGGTCTGTGATGATTCTGATGATGATACAGTTGAATTACTTCGAGGCGTTGTTGATGATTACAAAACCCAAGGATTCCAAATTGAACATGTAAGACGTGGAACAAGAAAAGGGTACAAAGCAGGTGCACTAAAGCATGCAATGAAAACAACTGATACTGAACTTGTTGCAATCTTTGATGCTGATTTTATTCCACCTACTTGGTTTCTTAAACGAGCAATTCCTCATTTTTCAAAATCAAACATTGGTTTGGTTCAGTGTAGATGGGGACATGTAAATGAAAATTATTCTACCATCACTCAGGTACAAGCACTAAGTCTTGATTTTCATTTTCTTGTAGAACAAAAAGCAAAAAGTGATTCACATTTGTTTATGAATTTTAATGGTACTGCTGGAATTTGGAGACGTACTTGTATTGAAAATGCTGGAGGTTGGCACACTGCAACTTTAGTTGAAGATCTTGATTTGAGTTATAGAGCCCAAATGAAGGGATGGAAATGTGTGTTTTTACCTGATGTTGTAGTTGATGCAGAATTACCTGCACAAATGAATGCAGCTAAAAGACAACAATTCCGTTGGGCAAAAGGTTCCATTCAATGTGCAGTCAAATTACTTTCTGATGTACTAGTAAAACGTAGAGTTGCAATAGAAGCAAAAATTCAGGCATTCATTCAACTTACTCGTCACATTGTTTACCCTTTAATGCTGATACAATTTTTAGCACTACCTGTTTTGTTAGCAGGACAAATGAATCTCTATGTTGTAAGTTTTCTTCCTGCAATAACTTTGGCAACTTATCTTGCAATGGGGCCTGGTGCATACATTGTAATTATTCAGAGTATGTATGGCAAATCTTGGAAGTCAAGAGCCAAACTGCTTCCTGCTTTACTAGTGTATAATGCAGGAATGTCTGTGAATAATACTGTTGCAGTTTTTGATGCAGTTTTGGGCAAGAAAAATGAATTTCTTCGAACTCCAAAATATGGAATTGTAACAAAATCTGATGATTGGAGAAACAAAGCATACAATTTACCATTCACTCAAACCACTCTTTTGGAAATCTTTTTTGGAGTATATGGCATAATGGGAATTTTCATTTCAATATTTTCAAATAATCCTATTTTTGTGCCAATAATTGCACTACAAACAATTGGATTTTTCTTTATTGCTTACATGAGTTTGTCTCATACTAGATTCAAACGAAACAAATCAAGTAATGATAAACCTCTCACTAAAAAGGAAAAAACTGCAAATAATGTTTACAAACTTGCAATGGTTGGAATTTTTGGAATAATCATATTTGGTGGCTACATGGCAATTTC
>CAYTNP010000061.1:0-5356 GCA_964439165.1 uncultured Nitrosopumilaceae archaeon
GTAACATCATTTGGTGTCTTCCCAATTACTGTGGAGGATAACTCTCAACGTGAAGCAACTGCAGAATTTACTGTAGTTGAAGGTGGTTTGAAATTCTCAAATAAAATATCTGCAGAAACTGTTGCCCCTGTATCCCGTGGCAGTGAGACTGCAAATTCCACTTTAACTATTTCATCACTTGCAGGTGAAGATTCAGATGAAGTTGAAGTTTCATTTATTGGTCTTCCAAGTGGGTTTACTCCAATATTTGATGGAACTACATTAACTGGTTCAGATACTGTATCTGCTGAAGGTGGAACTGCTCTTGGAAAATCATTTAATCCTGCCCTTGGAAACTCAAATAAAACAAATATTGCATTTGATACTACATCCACTACTGTTCCTGGAACGTACCATATCAAAGTAAATGTAACTGATGCAAACCAAATCAGTACTCTGCATGATTTGGAAGTAACAGTAAAACCTGGAGGAACTGCAGCCGATGACTTTGCACAGTTGTCTTTATCTGATTTATCTGGCATTGAAAACTCAACCTTAACTGTAACTGGTAAGGGATTCACTGCCGCAAATGATGTCTCTATGAAATTTGGAACAACTGACTTTTCATTGCCTTCTGGCACTGTATTTGATAGTGAAGGTAAATTCTCAACTACCATAAAGATTCCTTCTGCTTCTACAGGTGACTATCCAATTGTTTTAACTGATGGGGTACGTTCTGCAACTGAGATTTATTCTATATTGGGAAGTTCTGATAAATTTTCAATTTCTGTATCTCCATCTAATTTAATGATCCCCCCACTAACCATTGGTACTAATTCTGAACCAATCAAGTTCACTACATCTTCAGCTAGTGGTGTTGATGCAGGAGACATAACATTTAATCTCAATTATACTTCTCATCCTGAAATCTCATTACTATGGAATACCACTGAAACTGCATCAAACACGAATAGAGTAAATCCCGGATTTGGTGGTTCAGTAGATTCTCAATTAATCTTGAATGCCCCATCAGGAATTACTGAAGGCAATGGAAATGTAGTGATTAACCTTGATGTATCTGATGGTATCACTACAAAGTATTATTCCTTTGAAACCAGTATAATTCCTGCAGCAGGTGAATTGGCAACTTGTACTATTGCACCATCAAAAGTTGCAGCAGGTACTGCAGTTACCGTTTATGGTAGTGGATTTGGTGCTACAAAAACAGTATCTATTGACTCTTTGAAAATGGCAGGAACTTCATCTACTTTATCATTTGGTGAAACAATAACCACTGATGGCTCTGGTGTATTTAGTGGGCAATTTACTGTTCCTGCAACGATTAATTCAGTTGCTTTGGAAGGAAACTATGAATTTCACATTAGTGATTCTTCAGGAAAGTCATGTCATGCTGAAATATTTGTGATTCCTGACATCCCTGTAATTCAAACTAAAGTTGACTCACAATCAATGATTTCAGAAGCTGGAGGACACATTAATGCAACACTATCTGTGTCACCACAAAATGATTTGTCTGGAAATTTGGCATTACTCATGACTTCTCTTCCTCCCGGTGTTACTGCAAATGTTACTAGTAGCAATGGTACTATTATTGCAAATTACCATGGATTGGTAAATGGCACAAATAGTGATCCTGTTGCAGGACTTGGTGATACTATGGCTTTTACCCCTGGTTCTCCTCAAATATTTAATGTCACATTTAATATTCCTGATACTCTTCCACCTGGACCATACTCCATTAAACTTGGAGCAAATTCCACTGATCAAGTAAGGGCTGAATCTCTAACATTACAAGTAACTGACAAGGGAGCAGCAGGTGTCTCATCATTCCCATCTGAAGGTCTAACTGAAAGTCAAGTAAGTATTGAAGGTAGTGGATTTGGAGCGTCTGAAAGAATTTCTGTAAAGTTTGATGACTTGACAAATGGTACTAGTGGATTTACTGTAAATCCTAGTACTATAATTTCAACTAGTACTGGTAAATTCAATGGAACAATAACAATTCCTACCCTTGATGCAGGACTATATGGAATATTTGCAGAAGGAATGACTAGTAGTAAAAATTCAACATCTCAATTCAAAATCACTCCAAATAGTAAAACATTTGCACTTGAAATCTCACCAAAACAAGTAAATCTAAAACAAGGTACTACTGGAACGTTTGATATTTCTCTTGTTCCTATGGCTGGTTTCTCCTCAAATGTAACTTTGTCATTAACTGGATTGCCTGACGGAATTACTAGCTCCTTCCAACCAACTGCTATAGTTGATCCATTAAATGGAATTGCAAGTCCTGTGACCCTATCTATCTCAGTTCCCTCTATAAAGGCAGTTAGTAGTTATACTTTCTCAATAACTGGTACTGCTGAAGATTCTACAACAGTAACTGAACGTGCAAACATCAAGGTACAAAAGAAGACTGGTGGAAACATGGGGAATCCTGTAGATATGGAGAAAGATTCAGATGGACACTTGCTAATTATTGATGCTAAAAATTGTCAAATTCAAAAGTTTGGTGAAAATGGAACATTCATTGATGCATATGGTTCGTGTGGTGATGGTAATTTAGAATTTGACTTTGAACATTCCACTGGTGATCCTGATGGCGGAATTGATATTGATTCAGATGGAAATATCTACATTGCAGATACTGGAAATGATAGAGTTGTCAAATTAAATTCTACTGGTGGTTTTGTAAAAACTATTGGTTCTAGCGGTGCCGCTGCAGGCAAATTTGCATCTCCAGTTGCAATCAATATTGATGCTGATGATAACTTGTGGGTAACTGATGAAGGAAATGGTGGAAAGATTGTAAAATATGATACTGATGGAACTTATGGTTCCCTTGAAATTACCAATGATTTAACCACTCCTGCTAGTGTTACTTCTAATAGCACTCACTTGGTAGTTGTGGATACCGATGATGATGAAGTTAAAGTATACAAAACTGCAAGTGGTAATGTAGCTCCACAAACAACATTTGGTGGAAATGGTTCAGCCTCTGGACAACTATACAACCCTGTCGATGTAGAACTTGATTCTTCTGGAAACATCTTTGTAGTTGAAGAAGGAAATGACAGAATTCAGAAATTTGATTCTACTGGAAGCTACAAGGCATTAATTGATAATGGAACTTCAGCTAGCTTTAACGCTCCAACTTCAATTGTACTTGATAATGATGGAAAGATGCACATTGCAAATACTAATGATAATAAACTATCAAAAATGGATACTGCAGAATTAGTTGCAGGAACTGGTCCATTAAAAACCAATTCTACTTTAACTGGCGGAACCATAGGAACTGTTGCGTATACTACAACAAACTCTAGTGGATTTGTAATTACCACTGATACAGGAAATAATAAAGTCACAATTTATGATGATGATGGACACCACATTGATGAGGCAACTGTAACTAGTCCTGTAGGTGTTGCACAAAATAGTACTGGACATATTTTTGTTGCACAAAATAATACAAACACCATTAAAATTTTAAATCCTGATGGTTCAGACACTGGTGATGAAATTGGTGGTGCTGGTTCTGCACTAAACTTTGGAAATCTAGAAGGATTATCTATTGACTCTTCGGATAATTTGATAATTGTAGATAAGGGTGATTCTGAGGTTGTTAAAATTGATCAAAATGAAACTGTTTTACTTAATGTTACTGGATTTACATCTCCACGAGACACAGCAATTGATAGTAGTGGAAATATCTACGTTACTGAAGCTGCATCAGGTAATGTAACAAAATTAGATAGTTCTGGTACTACTTTATGGAGTATAGGTGGAAATGGAACTGCCTCTGGTAAATTTGATGAACCCACTGGAATTGATGTAGATGCTGCAGGAAATGTCTACATTGCAGATACTGGAAATGATAGATTACAAAAGATTGATTCTGATGGTACTGTACTAAATACATTTGATGCATCAGATGGTGATGGATTATCTTCTCCAACTGGTTTGGCAATCAAAGATGATGGTACTATAATTGTTGCAGAATCTTTAGGTGATGAAATTGAATCAATCAAAGCAACTGCAAACTTTGAAACTTCCTATGGTAATGATACTCATGGTGACTTTACTGTAGAGGCAGGACCAAAAGAGGTTGTACTTCCAGATGCCACTACAAACTCTACTGTATTTGAGATAAAAATACAAACTGATGGTGTAGATAAAACTAAAGCAGTTTATGTTGACTTTGATGTGCCTGTTGGCGTGAAATTAAATAACGCTGCATCTGGAAACTCTACTGCATTAGGAACTGGTGAACAATTGAAATTAACTATTGATAGTGTTACTGGAATTGCAACAGGAAATGTAACGATTGCTAGAAATTCAACACTGTCTTCTGGATTGTCTGAATTAGTAATGAAGACTATGGTTGAAGACGTTGATCCAATATCAAACTCTGGAGTAATTCATAATCATAAAAATACCACATTGAACATTATTGGAACTAGTTCTACTACAACAATTGAAAAAGAAACCAGTACTGCAGTTACTACTGCTGCAATAACTAGTACCACTCCCCTTAACATTTCTGCAGACTTTGATGGTGATGATGCTGATGTAAAAATTGTCATGAATGAATTGACAACTGACACTGATGAACCAGTAACTATTGAAACTAAAAATATGGTAATGGAGCAATCGTCACTTAGTAGTTCAAATTCCTTTAGTACTGAAGGATTGGAACATGTTGGTAGCAATATCATTAACATTGAACCTTCAAGTAAGGCTGCCACTACTGATTATGACATAAAGATTCCAGTTCCTACTACATTACCTGCTGGAATGTCTGCAGACTCTCTTAAAGTAACTTGGTTTGATGATAACAATGGAGATTGGGTAGAACTTCCAACTACTGTCTCTGGTGGATTTGCTACAGCTACAGTTGATCACTTTTCAAGCTTTAGTTTGGGTGGTTCAAAATCTAGCAGCTCTGGTAGCTCTGGTAGCTCTGGTAGCTCTGGTAGCTCTGGCGGAGGCGGTGGCATTTATGGTGGCGCAAGTGGTGGCACCTCTGGAGTATTTGATAACACTGATCATCTAACAATCTATGAAATTGCTTATGATGTTTGTACAGATAAAGAGATTAGAATTGTAATAGGTGCACAAACAGATAACCTTCAAGTAAAACTACGTAGTCCAATTGCAGGAATTGCTCATGCTACACTTGAAGGTGAACTTCCAAATTATTCTCCAAATGAAGATGAGAATGTATATGTCTATGTAGCTCCATTACATCCTGATGAAAGTTATGTAAGAGTTGAAGTAGACCACATGACTGGACGCTCTGCAATGTCTACACTAAAATCTGTAAACATCTATGGTTGTGAGGGTTCAGAAA
>CAYTNP010000062.1:0-2186 GCA_964439165.1 uncultured Nitrosopumilaceae archaeon
AATTGTAATTCATCAAATTTCTCAATACTTTTTGCAGTATCAAAAAGTAACTTTACTGCCTTTGAGCTTAAAAACAGAGTATAATCAGGATTGTTTTGTTTTACAGAAGTTAGAAATTCATCAACAATTTTCTCACCTTTGCCAACTAGCTCAATTGTAGGTAATGCAATTGGTGTTGCTTTATTTTGTTCTGCTAGAGTGATAAATTCTGATGCATCATCTTGTGAGCGAGTAATGGCTATAGTTTTTCCATCAAGCATTATTTCCAACCTATAGTATCTGACAAATCAACTACATTGCCAATTATAATATTTGAAGGAGGAGTTATCTTGTTTTCTTTAACTTTTTTTGCAATATTTGTGAGTGTTCCTTTGATCATTTTTTGTTTTGGTGTAGTACCATTTTGAATTACAGCTACTGGAGTTTTTTTATCCATTCCACCTGCGATTAATTGCTTACAGATAATCCCAATTCTAGATAGACCCATCATGATTACTATTGTATCAACTGACTTTGCTAATCTCTTCCATTTTACAATCTCTTGTTTCTTTTCAGGATCCTCATGTCCAGTTACAAAGACTACTGATGATGCATATTTTCTATGAGTTAAGGGAATACCAGCATAGGTAGCAGATCCAATTCCAGAAGTAATTCCTGGAACAATTTCATATTTGACTTTATTTTCTTTGAGAAATTCTGCCTCTTCTCCACCTCTTCCAAAAATTATTGGGTCACCACCCTTTAGACGAACTACATTTTTCTTTGATTTTGCATATTGTACCATCAAATCATTTGTGGTATTTTGATGAGTTGTATCATCACCAACTGCTCGTCCAACATAGACTTTTTCAGTCTTTTTTGGAATCATTGAAATGATTTTCTTGCTAACTAATCTATCATATAATACGACATCTGCTTTTTGTAACAATTCCACTGCACGCAACGTGATTAATTTACTATCACCAGGACCTGCTCCAACTAGATACACTTTACCACTCATGTCTTATTCCATTCCTCTACTTTTTCTCTCCAATTTAATGCAAGATCATTTACGCCCTTTTTTTGAAGTTCTTCTCCTGCAGTTTTACCAATAGAATATGGGTCAGTTTTATCACCAGTTGTAGTTACTTTGATTGATTTTTTTCCATCAACTGAGAATGCAACAACATCTAGAGTAATTTCTGAACCATTACATTTTGCATATGCTCCAACTGGAAATCTACAACCTGAATCAATAAAATCTGATAATGCACGTTCTGCTTCAATTTCTAATCTAGAATTTTTGTCTTCAATTTTTTTTAGCATCGATATTGTAAAATCATCATCTTCTCGTGCAACAATTGCTATTGCACCTTGGCCAGGAGAAGGAGAAAAGTCATCAACGGATAATGAAGAATACTTTACATCAACTCCTAATCTTGAAATTCCAGCCTTTGCTAGTACAATACCATCATAGTTTTCACCGGATGCTTTTTTGATTCTAGTCTCAATGTTTCCACGAATTGGTTTTACTATTACATCGGGTCTTTTTCGAGATACTTGAACTGCACGACGTAGTGAGCTAGTACCTATAACAGAATCAGAAGATACTTCATCAAGGGATTTTCCATCAGATGATATAAACACGTCATTTACTGATTCACGAATTGGAATGCATGCTAGTACTAGTCCAGCATCAAGTTCTGATGGAACATCTTTGAGACTATGTACTGCAAAATCAACCTCCTTTTGTGCAACTGCTCTGTCAATCTCTTTTTCAAAGATTCCTTTTTGATCAATTGTAAATAATGGTCTTGTATCAGTATCACCTTTTGTTGTGATTGTTTTGATTTCATATTCTGCATCAGGGTTTTGTTTCTTTAGCTCAGAAATTACCCAATTAGTTTGTGCAACAGAAAGTTGACTGCCTCTAGCACCTACAATATACTTCAATTTTTCACCGATTTTAAGGCAACATGGTATGCATCAAGTGTTTTGTTTAGATCAGATTCAGTATGTGCATCAGATAAGAAAACTACTTCAAATTGTGATGGTGCGATGAATATTTTCTGTTTTAGTAATGATTGGAATAGTTTTTGGAATTTTTTGGCATTAGCGTTTTTTGATGTCTCATAGTTTGTTACAGGTTTGTTTGTGAAAAATATCTGAAGCATTGATGCTGTAAAATTGATTTGGTGAGGGATTTT
>CAYTNP010000062.1:2286-3376 GCA_964439165.1 uncultured Nitrosopumilaceae archaeon
ATTTTTCTCAAATCAGACAAGAAATTTTTCTCAGGTAAAATTAGTCCCATGTTTGCAAGAATTGGCTCAACAATTACACCAGCAATATCTTTATTTTTTTGAATTGTCTTTTGTAAATCCTCAATGTTGTTGTATTGAACCACCAAAGTATTTTTTGAAACTTCATCTAATCCACCATCAGATACTGAAATTCCATTATGTGCAGAACCGGATCCTGCTTTAACTAGGACAGAATCATGTGCACCATGATAGCATCCTTCAAATTTAATTATTTTTTTCTTTTTTGTAAAACCACGTGCTAATCTTATTGAAGTCATTGTTGCCTCACCACCAGTGTTTGTCAATCTCACTTTGTCAATTGATGGAAAGTTTCTGATGATTAATTTTGATAGTTCAATTTCAGATTCAGTTGGAGTACAGTATAATGTTCCTTTTGAGAGTTGTTTTGTTACTGCATCAATTACTTCTTTTCTTCTATGACCTAAGAGTAATGCACCATAGCCATTGCAAAAATCAATTATTTTGTTATTGTCTGCATCCCAAATGTATGCACCATTTGCTTTTTTTGTGAAAAACGGATATGGTTCAAAATATCGAACTGGGCTATTCACACCTGAAGGAATTACCTTTTTTGAATCAGAGAATAGTTTTTTTGATTTTGACAACATTTTGAATCAGTAAATGGTCATTATTATTCGTAATTTGCGACTCTTTGGGCTCGAAATTTGCCACGAAACGCAAATGCTGCAATAATTGTTCCAATAAAGGGGGCAGTAAGATATAGCCACAAATCACTAATCTCTCCAGATAAAATTGCAGGTGCAAGGGCTCGTGCAGGGTTCATAGAAGCTCCTGAAATTATTGCCAAAAACAAAATATCCAATGCAACTATACCACCAATTGCAACTCCACTAAATCCCCTGAGTCCCTTTGTATATACAACATAGAAAATTACACCCATAAGCATTGCAGATGCAATTACTTCAACTGGAAAAATTAAAAACACAGAATAATCATAGTTTGGAGCATTTGCACCAATGTTTGCATCATCACCAATAATTGTTAAAACAAATAATGAACCCAAAAATGC
>CAYTNP010000062.1:3476-5348 GCA_964439165.1 uncultured Nitrosopumilaceae archaeon
TCAACAATGAAAATTTGTAAGTTAGAGTATGCCATTATTTTTCATCTTTTAGGGATTCAATAAACTGCAAAACATTGGCTTTAATTTCATCACGTATTTTTCGTACCTCATCAATTGATTTTTCTTTGGGATCTTCTATATTCCAATCAAGTACATCTTTTACAAATAATGCAGGACATGATTCTTTATCCATACAACCCATGTTGATAGTTTTTGCAGAATCATTAATCATAGAATTAGATAATAATTTTGGAGATTGTTGCATCAAATCAATTCCAACTTCATTCATCACTTGAACTACAATTGGATTCAATTGAGATGATGGAGTAGTTCCAGCACTAGTTACATCAAATGAATCTCCTGCATATTTTTTGAAAAAAGCTTCTGCCATCTGGCTGCGTCCAGCGTTTTCTACGCACACAAACAGCACTTTTGTCATGAAAATAACATAAATACTGGTTTATATAAATATAGATTGATATGAATGGTCCCAGTCTTTTAAAATGTATTTCAGATGAGACACGTTTTGAAATTCTAGAACTATTACAAAAAGACAAAGAGTTGTGCGTTAATGATTTTGTAGAAAAATTAGAAAAAGATCAACCACTAGTATCACACCATCTAAAGACTCTAAAAAAATGTGGAATTGTAAAATCAAGAGATGAAGGAAAAAAAGCAATGTATACAATTTCCAGTAATCAATTATCAGAACTAATTTCAAATGTAACAAAGACTAGTAAAAAAATTCCAGTTTTATGTACTGAGAATAATTGCTGTTAGAATTTTTCAGGTCGAACTATACCAACATCACTGACATAAAGCACTAGAGCAAAATCAGCAAAGAGAGTTCTTGAGATTTCTTCAATTACACCAGAAAGTTTTTCCTCACGTAATATGACTTCAACTTTGACATTTTTTTCAGTTTGCAATCCCTGTCCACGTAAACCACGTGCACCATTGCCTTCTACTTCATATGTTGTGTATCCAGTTATGTCATGGTTTTTTAGAATTTCAATGATATTTTTCTGTGCTAAAATCTCACAAGTTATTGTTAATAGTTTAACAGTGTGTAGTTTCATGAGAATACCTCAGTGATGTAATTGAATAAGTCTATCGTTGCATCTCCAGAATGAAGAAGTGTTGATAATGCAAACAAGAGCGGTAAAGTAACAATGATGTTAAATGGAAATGTAATGCCTAATGCAGATGTAATGTATAGACTTGGTTTTGCTTGAGGGATGGCATGACGTAAAACTGCAGGTGCTGCAATAAATGAAGCACTGGCCATAAGTAATCCAAACATTACAGCCCCACCTACGCTCAATCCAATTGCAGTAGATACCAAAACACCAATTGTTCCATTGAATACAGGAATGATTATGGCAAATGCAGTAAGAAATACTCCTACCTTTTTGATATCATCTAGTCTTTGGCCTGCAATAATTCCCATCTCAACCATAAAAATCACAATAGCTCCTGTAAACATATCATCAAATACAATCTTGATTGATTCAAAACCCTCGTCACCAATAATATAACCAATCACAATACTACCAAGTAAAATTACAATTGCTTTTCCAGTAATTGATTCATGTAATACTTTGGTAAGTTTTGTTTTTGTTTGGGTTAGTCCTACATCAATTTCTGAATCATCACCTGTAAAGGATTGCTTTTTTGCTTTGATCTGTTTTGATACTGCCATATTTGTCATAAATATTGCCAAAATGAATGCAAGTGGTTCTAGTACTGCAAGAATTGCTGCAATGTATCCTTCAGAACTAACTCCTTGATTTTTCAAAAATGACAACCCAACTGAGAAATGTACTGCACCTACTGCACCATAAGTTGATGCAAGTGCATAAGAATCAAAGA
>CAYTNP010000063.1:0-5250 GCA_964439165.1 uncultured Nitrosopumilaceae archaeon
AGTTTTGCTTCTCTCATGAGTTTTTCTTTCATTTCTCTGTCTGACTCCCATCTTAGAATCCATTTGTTACCAAAGACAGGAGTTTTGATAGATTCTATTTCCTCAGAACTCATTTGTGCTACCAAGGTTCCGTGAGGAATTAGTACTGCATCATTTTGTTCAAGTATTGATTGACATTTTTGATCTAATACCTCTTTGAAAGAATCTACGATAATTAATTCATCAATAAATGGAAATCTTTTGTATAGTTTTTCTCGTTTTTTCTCACAAACAAGAATTGTTTTTAGTCCTTCGTCTTTTGCACCTTTTAGTACCTGTAGTGAGCAGTGGGATCCCAAAGTTGCGATAGATGTCAATTTGATATTGGTAGAATGGTATACTTTATGAACTATGTGTGGATGTTACGTACTGAAATACCTCATCAATTAGTTCCACGTTTAATTCTGATTTGATATCCTCAGGAATCACCTTTAGAACAAAATCATACATTGTGGTGTTTTTTGGTAATTCCTCTCTTTCTTGTAATAGTGAAAATACTGCAATTCCATTAGATATGATGGCTATCATCTTTTCTTTGTCAGATAGTGTCATGATTTTGGTAAAAATTGGTACTAATTTAATGTAAATTTATTTCAGATATGCTATCTTGATAGAATCGTCTCAAAATTAGACAATAATTGAACTGATTTGATATTTTGAGATACAATTTCTGATTCGATGATATAATCATGTCCTCCAACTTCTGCTGGTTTTTGAGAATAATTGTATCCTACAAAGACTGCAACAATTATGATAAATGCAATTACAAGCAGCATTAGTATATTCAACTTGTTTTTTTGTGAAATTCTTGCCGGCTATAAGCATTATGAAAATTAATCTGATCATTTTTCATGACAAAAATTAATTACACCATAAATTATGGAATTTAGTTAACCATGATTGAAACAGAACTAGGAAAATTACGTAGATCTCACTATTCAAATGAAATTACATCTGATATGGATGGAAATGAAGTAACTATCATGGGTTGGGTCTTAACCATTAGAGGCCATGGAAACATCACCTTTGGCACAATACGTGACAAATATGGCGATATCTCAGTTATTGCAAAAAAAGGTGATTGTCCTGATGAGATTCGTGAAAAAATTTCATCACTAAAAGCTCATTCATCCATTGCAGTAAGCGGTAAAGTAAAATCATCAGACAAGGCACCAGGAGGATTTGAAATTATTCCAACTGAGTTACGTGTATTTTCTGAAGTTGAAAAAATTCCGCCATTTGAGCCTACAGCAAAGACTGTAAAAAATATCGATACAAGATTAGAAGTTAGACCAATTGATCTTAGACGAAAAGCATTACAAGATATCTTCAATGTACGTAGTCTTGTTTTAAAATCAATTAGAGATTATTTTAATTCTAAAAAATTCACAGAAATTAACACTCCAAAAATGATTGCAACTGCTACTGAAGGTGGGGCTGCATTGTTTCCAATATTTTATTACAACAAAGAAGCATTTTTAGCTCAGAGTCCCCAATTGTACAAAGAACAATTGACAATGAGTTTTGAAAAAGTTTTTGAGATTGCACCAATATTTCGAGCAGAACCCTCAAGGACTAATCGTCATTTAGCTGAAGCAATCTCAATTGATCTTGAAGAGGCTTTTGTTGATTACAATGATGTAATGGATAGAATTGAAGAGATTATCAAAATATCAATCAAAGCAGTAAATGATTATGTTTCAGAAAACAAAGATGTAGAATTTAACATCCCTGAAATTCCTGAAAACATTCCTCGATATTCTTATGATGAATTGGTAGATAAAATGCAAAAAGCAGGAGCTAAAACTGAATGGGGTGATGATTTGTATCCATCAAATCTAAAAAAGATTGGGGTTGAAGGATTTTATTTTATTACTGATTGGCCACTTGGTCCAAAACCATTCTATGTTAAAGATAGCAAAGCAAATCCAAAAATTTCTGAATCATTTGATTTGATGTTCGGTGATTTAGAATTGTCTTCTGGTAGTACCAGAATTGAAAAACGTGAAGAGTTAGCTGAGAGAATGAAAAACAAAGGAATGAAAACTGATGCATTTGAATATCACTTGGGTGCATTTGATTATGGTGTCCCTCCTCACGCTGGATGCGGTATTGGTCTTGAGAGATTAATTATGGCATTAACTGGTACTGAAAATATCCGAGATGTAACATTTTATCCAAGAGATGTTGATAGATTAACACCTTAGGTGTGAAAAAATGGTAACTGAAGAAGAAATAGAGCGTGTTTCAAAATTAATGAAAATAGATGTAGATGATCATACAGAATATGTAGATAAAGTCCATGCAATGATTGATTATTTTGATATTTTAGATTCTGCAGGTGTTGAATCTGAAGAAATCTCAATGCCTGAAATTCCAATCTCCCAATTAAGAGAAGACAAACATGTTCCATTTGATCAAAAATTAATTGAAAAACTAAATAATTACAAGGGAAGTTACGTTCGCGCACCAAAGATGTCATAATGAATCTCAAAATTTCTGCTCTAGATTATATTCAGCAAGTACAAAATGGAGATATTTCTGCTGAAGATTTCATGTCTGAAACTTTGGATAGAATAAAAAAAGTTGATGACACACTACATGCATTTTTGTCAGTAAATGATGATGCAATAGAGCAAGCAAAAACTATTGATAAAAAAATAAAATCAGGTGATAAAGTTGGTGCATGCTATGGTATGCCAATATCAATTAAAGACAATATGTGCATAAAAGGAAGCAAGACCACATGTGCATCAAAGATGCTTGAGAATTTTGTTGCACCATATGATGCTACAGTAATTACTAAACTAAAACAACAAGATGCAGTTTTTGTTGGTAAGGTGAATATGGATGAATTTGCAATGGGGTTAACTACAGAGTTTAGTGCATTTGGACCAAGCAAAAATCCTTGGAATACTGATTGTATTCCAGGTGGTTCTTCTGGTGGCAGTGCAGTATCAGTTAGTGCTTTTGAGTGCTTGGCATCATTAGGTTCTGATACTGGTGGTTCTGTTAGAAATCCTGCAAGTTTTTGTTCAGTTGTTGGTTACAAACCAACTTATGGTTTGATTAGCAGATATGGATTAATCTCATATGCAAATAGTATTGAGCAGATTGGACCATTAACTAGAACCGTTAAAGACACTGCCTTTATGCTAAACATGATTTGTGGGTTGGACTCTAATGATAATACTACTGTTGATAACAATTCTGAAGACTATCTTTCAGGCATAGATTCCGGTATTGAAGGCAAAAAAATCGGTATTATCAAAGAAATGATTGGAGATGGAACTGATCCTGCCGTACTATCTGCTACAAAAGATGCTATAACAAAACTAGAGAGTTTAGGGGCAATTTGTGAGGAGATATCCCTTGACATGGTAAAATATTCTGTTGCAGCATATTACACCATTACAGCTACAGAAGCTGGAAGTAATTTGGCAAGATATGATAATTTACGATACGGTTATGATTTCCCAGTTGAAGGATACGAGTTTAATTCCTATATTGCAAAAGCAAGAAGAAAGTTTGGTCCTGAAGTAACAAGAAGAATGATTATCGGCGGTTTTGTGCCATCAGCAGGTCATGCAGGAAAATATTTCCTAAAGGCAATGAAAGTAAAAAGCAAACTCACTAAAGAAGTAAATGAAGCATTTCAAAAATTTGATTTACTAATTGCACCAACTGTTCCAATTTTACCATTTAAGATTGGAGAAAAAATTGATGATCCTGTTGCATTATTCTTAGTTGATATCAATACTGTTACAGCAAATTTAACTGGTAAACCTGCAATTTCAGTACCTTATGCAATTTCAAATGGATTGCCAATTGGTATGCAATTATTTGCAAACTCTATGGATGATAAATTATTACTGCAAGCAGCACATGCATTAGAGCAAACCGTAAAACTACCAGAGGTGCCAATATGACAAAAATAGGTTTAGAGATTCACTGCCAATTAACAAACTTGAACAGTAAATTATTTTGTTCATGTAAGGCAAACTATAGAGAATTTGAAATCAATGAAAACATCTGTCCTATATGTATGGGGTTGCCAGGTAGTTTACCTCGATTAAACCAAGATGCTGTAAAAAAAGCAACAATGATTGCAATGGCATTGAATTGCTCAACTCCTGAAAAGATTGCATTTTTTAGAAAAAATTATTTTTATCCTGATTTGCCAAAAAACTTCCAAATCACACAACTCAACATTTACGGAGATACTAGCATTGGTGGTGCAGGCTCTATTATGGTGGGAGATAAGAAAATCAACATCACTAGAATCCAACTAGAAGAGGATCCTGGCAGGCTAATTTACGAGGGAAGTTCTTCTAAAAACCAAATTACCCTAGTTGATTACAATCGTGCAGGCACGCCTCTAGTTGAAATTGTTACAGAGCCTGACTTTGAGAGCCCAAAACAAGTAAGAGAGTTTCTAAATATTTTATCTGATTTATTGGAGAATCTTGGAGTCTCTGATCCTAGTTTGGAGGGTGCAATGAGGGCTGATGCCAATGTATCTATTGAAGGAGGAAAAAAAGTTGAAGTAAAAAATATCGGCTCATTTCATGATTTAGAAAAAGCAGTACACTTTGAGATTACAAGACAAAACAGTTTGCATTCAAGAGAAATTGAGATTGCTCAAGAAACACGTCACTGGGATGATAAAAGAAAAATTACTATTTCTTCTCGTTCAAAAGAAGAAGAACTAGATTACAGATATTTTCTTGAAGGTGATATTCCCTGGATTACAATTGATAGTTCAATTCAAGAAAAACTAAAAACAGAAATGCCTGAAAGTATTAGTTCTAAAAAAGAAAGATATGTTTCAAAATATAATATTCCTCCACAAGTAGCTGATGTATTATCTTCTGATAAATTTTATTCAGATTTGTTTGATGAATCACATGATGAGTCAAATGCAAAAGAGATTGCAAATATCATTACAACTGACTTGATGGGTCTAGTTGATACTCGAGAAAAACGTGAAAACTCAAAACTTACTGCAAAACATTTAGCAGAATTATCAAACTCTATTCAATCTGGAAAAATCTCAAGAAACTCTGCAAAAAATGCATTGCATGAAATTGTAAAATCTGGAAAAGAGTTATCTCAAATAATATCAGAACTTGATTTGGGAAATGTATCTGATGAATCAGAATTGTTAAAAATAATTTCAGAAATCATTTCATCAGAACCTGATGCAGTAGA
>CAYTNP010000064.1:0-1293 GCA_964439165.1 uncultured Nitrosopumilaceae archaeon
GTGCAAGTGGTGCTGTTAATTTTGTCATGGGTTTGTCTGGAAAAGATGTTGGTGTAGCCTACAAAGAACGAGTTGATCATGGAATTTATGCAGTTTCAGTTAGAGGCTCAAAAAATTGTAAAGTTCACTTGGGAAGAATTGTTAACCCTTTGGCAACTAGTCTTGGTGGTTCTGGAGGTGGACATGATAGAGCATGTGGCGCAGTTGTTCCAAAAGCAAAAATAAAAAAATTCATTACAGAATTAAATAAAAAAATAAAATAATCATTTTATCTTAATTGAGAATGCCAAAAGTTCTCCTTTATTTTTTGTCAAGAACCTTGCCATCTTAGAGAAAAATCCGTATTTCTTATCCCTTCTCTTTACTGCCTCTTTTGTTTTTTCCATATCTAGAATTTCTGCAGTACCTGAAATCCATTTTCCTTTAATCACTCCTTTAATTGTACATGTTGCAATTTTTACTTGGGTGTCATTTTTTAGACGCTTTACTTTTCCTGTTTGGTCTCGAGTAACTACAAAAATTTGATTATCTTTAATTGTAAACCATACTGGAGTTTTCACCGAATCTCCATTCTTTCTGTATGTTTCAACAGAAATGTATTTTTCAGATTCAATTTCTTCTAGATATTTCAATTTTTATCACGTGTAATTTCATCAAACGCACAAGATGCAGTAAGATCTCCTGTTACATTTACCATAGTTCTAATCATATCCAAAATTCTATCTACAGAAAGTAATAATAAAATTCCAACTGGTGGAATGCCAACTGTAATGAGTATTGTTGATAAGACAATTACTCCAGCTCCTGGTACTGCAGGAGTTCCAATAGAAGCTAATAGTGATGTTATGATAATTACTAGAATAGATATCATACTCAACTCTATTGCAAATAATTGTGCCAAAAAGAAGACAGCTATTACTTGATACAAAGCAGTACCATCCATATTCACAGTAGTTCCAAGTGGAATTACAAATTTTGATACCCTGGTATCTATTTTCAAATCTTCTTCTGCGGTCTTTAATGTCATAGGCATTGTAGCCATTGAACTAGCAGTTGAGAATGCTAGAGTTTGTGGATTACGGAATTTTGAAAATGTAGCAGATATTGATCTTTTTGCTACAAACTTTAAGATTAATGCATACACTAGTAACATGATTCCAAGACCTATCACAACTGTTCCCATGTATACTCCCAATCCTACCATAGTTTCTACTCCTACAGTTGCTACCATTCCAATTATCAAACCAAAAACTGCAAACGGCACAATCTTCATAGAAATTAACAAAATGTGTA
>CAYTNP010000064.1:1393-5239 GCA_964439165.1 uncultured Nitrosopumilaceae archaeon
GTTAAATCAAGAATACTTCCTGGTGCAATTATTGATGCTAAAAGTACTGCTACAAGAATTGAAATTGTTGTAGTAATTACAAAATAAACTCCAATACCTAATCCTAGAGTTTTCATTTTTTCTTTTGCTCCTAAATTGGTAATGGCAACAACAATTGATGCAAAAATTAACGGAACAATAATCATCAAAATTACACTCAAGAAAATGTTGGCAGGAATTTTCAGATATGATGAAAGAGAACTTAGTGTATTATCATCTAATCCAACACCTACATCATCTCCTAAAACCAACCCAACTGCTAATCCTAACAGTAAAGAGATTACAACTTGAAGCCACAAGTTTTTAAAAATATAATTTTTTAATGTCATTTTGTATACTATAGGATTTTTAATCTGCTATTTCTACAATTGCATCAATTTCAGTCATAGAGTCTAGTGGCAAACTTCCTGCCCCTAATGCAACTCTTGCATGTTTTCCTTTTTCTCCAAAAACCTCAAACATCAAGTCTGATGCTGGATTAATCACTTTGGGGTGTTGTGTAAATTCTGGAACTGAATTAACAAATCCTGATAGTTTGACTATTTTTGTTACTTTATCCAAACTTCCAGCTTCTCTTTTAATCTGAGCCAAAATGTTAATGGCGCAACTCTTAGCTGATTTTTGAGCAGTCTCTAAATTTGCATCTGCAACTTTACCCGTATATGCTACTTTACCATTTTCTAATGGAATTTGTCCTGATATGAAAAGTAGATTTCCTGTTTTTACTGCTGGAATGTAATTTCCTGCAGGAATTGGAGCTTCTGGTAGTGTGATTCCTAATTCTTCGAGTTTTTCTTCAGACACAACGATGCGATGAATTGGTCTGATTTTAGTTTTTAGTTATTTTTATGTGGACTTTTTCGCCTTTTTGGGAATTGTTCTGATATACCGTTCTTGTTTTGTATCCTTGTTTTTGTAGACATCCATCCAAAATTGATGCCCATGGAAGTGAATGTCCACTGTTTAGTTTAGATTCAATTGTAATATTTTTTGTATTTGCCTCAAAATTCACATGACCTGAACATGTGATTTGTAATATTGCATCCATCATCTCAATAATGTCATCGAGTGATTTTGATTTTAGAGTAACTCCATTTTTTTCTAAGAGTTTGAACATTTCAATTTCTGGTTTTTTTGATGTAGATGAATTAAGAATATACATTAATCCTGTTTCATTGATTGTTTTGATGATTTTGTATATCTCTTGAGCCTCAGTTTTTGTCATATCTCCAAGTGCTTTAGTTTTGATTGCATTTTTCCAAATGTTTGAGAATATTTTTTCTTGGTTGATTGCTAAAATTTCAGTTGATGAGAAAATTGCACCCTTTCCATTTTCATTATTTATCATTAACAACTCTGTTTCATCAAAAACAAAACAATTTTGATTAATCTCTGATGCTCTAATCTCAATTCCATCTGGAATTTTTCTAAAAGCTTCTGAGCATATTTGTGAAGGTAAAATCAATACTTTGACATCCAAGTTTCTACGTAATACTGAAAGCAACTGCTCTTTGCATTCAGCTAATAATCCTAAACCCCACTGATCTACTGTAATCTTGATTGATGATTTTGAACCATCAATCATGGTTTGTAATTGTTCTAAAACATTATTTGCACTGATGTGGAAATATCTTTTTTCTTCAGAACCTCTTGATTTTCTACTTTCTTCACTTGCTTTTTTCAAATTTGAGACAAGTGAATTCATTGCATTTACTTTGTTGATTTGTTCATGAATAATGCCATCAAATGCATCTTCAGGTGCAATTGCTGTACACATTATTGGTTTACTTTTTGATATGATTGCTAGTTTCTTGTTTTCTAATTTTAATAATGTTGGATAAATTTTGGTTCTTGGAATCTCTGAATAATATGCCAATTCACTGGCAGCAATTGTTCCTCTTGCAATTAATGCCACATATGCTTGAGCCTCATATTTGCTCAACCCAAATTCCTCTAAACTGACTGTTAAAGAGTGCTCATTGACCATGTTTTTCATTGATTTGTTATTAGGTAAAATTGAGAGCTAAATTCCTTTACACAAGTACTCAAAAAAAATCAAAATTGTATCTACTGGTATGTGTAACTGTGGTTACGAAATAATTTGTGACACCGCCCTCATATACAAAATCATGACAATTTCAATACATGTTAGTTAGATGTGATGTCCATTCTGCAAATCATGAGACAATCTCTCATTCAGTAACTCTAGTTCCTCGATTGGAATACTCAGTAAATTTGTTAGATGAAATTATTGATGTTTTAGATGTAAAACGAATTGATTTAAAAGAATCAAACAGAGATTTGATATCTGATTTTGATAATAATGATGATTCTCATTATGATTCTGTAAAATTAGAGCACACAATCAATTTCTCTCTTGAAACTTTGTTTCAAATAAAAAACAAAACAAAATCTATCTCTGGTGTTACCAGTATTCCTACAACTCTTTGTGCATCAATTCCTGTAATTCGAACCATTAGTGCTCAATTATTTGATATTTTACCTGATTGTAGTCAAAAACTATCTGAACTATCTGTACATTTGGGCAGTATTGTATTGGATTCTGCTGTATTGACAAAAGCAAGGTTTGATTTTAGTCAATCAAATAATGATTCTACAACATTACTTGATGAAGTAAAATTGATGGTAGACTCTAAAATTAGTAAGCAGTACCCTAATCTTGATTTTTTCAAATTATGCAACACTTGACATTGCTTACTTCTAAAAGAAACATCTCAAAGGATTTTCTGCGCATAAAGTCTATCTCATCAAAAATTGACAAAAAATTATCTGAAATGACCCCTTCTGATGAGGAGAAAATCGATAAACTCTCCTTTGAAGAATTACAAGATTTGAATAAACTTGTAGGTATTGCTGATTTTATGCTTCAAAAATATGCTGACAAAAAGGAGTTCAGCTCAATTCTAAAGGATTTTACTGGAATCATTTCTGATTCTGCAAATTCTATAGGTGGTCTTGATGATGAAATATCTGAATTAATCATTTCTGCTGAGGATTCTATTAACAAAGTAAAAGACATTCATGGAAATATCTCTGAAAAATCTGATTTTAAAAAAAAATATCATGATGGTCCTGATTATTCTGAGCATGAAACAAGTGCAATTAATTTAACCAATTTTGCGACAGAGGTTCACACCGTAGAATACCAACAAAATTCTCAAGGAGAAACCACTTAGGTAATTGATATGAGTTTAGCACCACAAGAATTAGAAAACACTGCAAGCAAATATGCCTCTGAGGCAATCAAATTTGATTCTCAAGGTGCACGTGGAATGGCAATCACTCATTATCAGCAAGCAATAGATGCACTTGTAAAACTATTACAACTATACCCTAATAGCAAACTTAACCCAATTTACAAAGAAAGATGTAATTCCTATCATGATAGAATCACTGCATTACAACAGGCTCATGGTGTTGAGCCTGCAGTTGATCCAAAAGCTTCTGAAGAAGATCAGAAAAAATCTGTTCAGCGACAAGAAGTAGAAAATGATTTTGAAGATTTAGTGATGAAAGAAAAACCAGATGTTACTTGGGACCAAGTAATTGGTTTAGATGATGCAAAAAATGCATTACGTGAATCTATTGTTTATCCAACAAAACGACCTGACTTGTTCCCCCTTGGCTGGCCAAAAGGAATGCTACTTTATGGTCCACCTGGAACAGGAAAAACTATGCTTGCAGCAGCTACTGCAAATGAGATGGATGGTTATTTCATTAATGTTGATGCATCATCAATGATGAGTAAATGGTTAGGTGAAGCAGAGAAAAATGTTTCAAAATTAT
>CAYTNP010000065.1:0-5222 GCA_964439165.1 uncultured Nitrosopumilaceae archaeon
CCGTTAAAATATGGGCATTTTAGTCTGGATGATATCATGCATGGTGCAAACTATAGAGACGGAAAAGGACAAGTCTTTACCAGAAAAGAGTACATCAAAGGTAAACCACAAATCAAAATTGCAAAATTCCAAGGTGGAAAAAGAAACACGTACCAACATTGTGTTCAATTATTACTAAATGAGAAAATTCAGATTAGACATATGGCAATAGAATCAACCAGACTAGCAGCAAACAAAACCCTAGAGAAAACAACTGGTGAATCAGGATACTATTCCAGATTACGAATTTATCCACATAATTTACTTAGAGAAAATAAACAAATTGCAACTGCTGGTGCAGACAGAATTTCTGAAGGAATGCGAAGAGCATGGGGCAAAGCCACTAGTTTAGGTGCAAGAGTAAAACAAGGTCAATGCATTATGGAATTGTATGTTAATGGTGATGATCATCTAAATGCTGCAAAAAAAGCACTCAAAGGAGCTTGTGTCAAATTACCAGGAACACCAACTATCAAAGTAGTTGAATGGAACAAACCATCACCTTAGATTTTCAAAATCAGATTTTCTCTTCTTTACAAATTCTAAAAATTCTTGAAATTCATCATTTGTAGGTTCTCGATTAAACATCCGTTTTGTATGATAATAAAACGCATTGTAAATTCTACCTACAATAATTCCCAATACAAAAGATTGTGAATCATCAATTGATGAAAGTGATTGAATTAACTGTTTTACATCATCTTTGTTAGAAATTGTCTCTTGAATTTTTTGCTCAATTTTTTTTAGTAATATTTCATCCACGATATATCATCGATAAAATAGTTAAAAACAGTTTAATATCCAAATTCAACTCGTAGGATTGTTGCAGTTATAGTACAGTCTGGTTAGTACTCGTGCTTGCCAAGTACGTGACCCGGGTTCAAATCCCGGTAACTGCACCATTTATTCTTAATTTCTTGGAACAAGAGCTTTTTTGATTATTTCAAGTGCATCTTGAGCTTTTTCTGGACGAGGTAATTGAATCATAAACACATTGTCTTTTCCATAATTGGACTTTGGTGAAGACAATGCAAGCATTGAAGTTTCAGCCAAAGTTTCAAAAAATGCCAAGTCAGTCTTTGCATTAATTAAGAATTTTTCATTAATGTCACCTTTTGAAAAAGTCAAGACAATTTCAACAAATGCGTTTCCTAAACCATCTTGTAAAATATTCAAATCAGTGTTAATAGATAATGACTGTCCTGCAACTTTGGATAGCATTGCATCATACTTTGTCTCCTCAATTACAATACAAGGAGTTTCTTTTCCATCAAAATCAAAAGTAGTGATTCCTTGATGAACTTGGTTTAGGAGATTTTGTAATTCATCAGACATTATCTTTTTTTTCCAATGCAGATACTGCTTTGTCTCCAGCTTTTACCAGAAATGGAGACAAAAATGCAGTGATAATAGAAATTATACCAATTAGAGGGAACAAGAATGCACTTACAGCACCAATATCAACTCCAGTTTTAATAATTACAATTGAGAATTCTCCTCGAGGAGCTGCCAAAGTAAAAGCTGAACGTAATGCCTTTCCACGTTTCTGACGGAAAATGAAGTTACCTAACATGTTTCCTCCAAACTTCATACCAGTAGCTACTGCAATCAAAGCAATTGCAATAAAGATGTAATTTTCAAGCTGAGATACATCCATCAAAGCACCCACTGAAATGAAAAATATTGCTACAAACATGTCTTTAATTGGGCTTGATAGTAATTTTGCAACTTCAGCAGACTTTGAATCAGCCACTAATACTCCTGCCAAAAATGCTCCAATTGCAACGGATAATCCTACAATATTTGCAAGCAGAGAATATCCAAAGCAAACACCCAAAACACTAAGTAGTAAAATTTCACGATGCTCTGCTCCTGCAACTCTATCAATTAATGGCGGAATTACACGTAATCCAACTGTAAATGTTCCAACAATTAGACCAGTTGCAACTAACACAACTACAAGAACTGATTCAATAGATACACTTCCAACTAGAGCTACGGATTGCAATGAAGAAATCAAAATAACAGCAATTACGTCTTCTACAATCAATATACCTAAAACAAGAATAGATGATTCTTTTCTGATCTTGCCCATATCCTCTAAAATCTTTACAATGATTGCAGTACTTGATATGGATAATGCAGCAGAGATGAATAATGCATCCATGAATTCTAATCCCAATGCAGTAGAGACGTAAAACAAAACACCTAATGTTGAAAATAATCCTAAAGTTCCAACTCCAATTGCAACACGGCCAATACTTTTGATTTTAGCATATGGGAATTCAATTCCAATAACAAATAGTAATAGTATAACACCAATTTCAGCAAAAAGATTTAGCGCCGAAATATCAGATAAGATTCCCACACCATCAAGTACTCCAGATGGCGGTCCACCTTCAGGTAAAATCCAAGACCAAAATGGAGACAAAGGACCAATTAACATTCCTGCAAAAAGATATCCAATGATTAGTGGTTGTTTGATTTTAAAAAATGCAAGTGTAACTACTGCACCAATTATCATGATAAATGCCAAATCAGTAACAAAACTTGTGTGAGGAAGTTCGGGTGTGATTTGCTCAATCAAAGTATTAACTGTGGTATTAAGTGAACTCTGGATTCCACTAGGATCTATCTGAAGCGGAAGATTTTGCATGATTTGAATAAACAAATTTGTTTAAAAATGGTTCCGCATAAAATCATCAACAAAAAAATCAGGCTCAAAAAAATTATGAAAATCTTTAACCTCCTTTTGTAAAGTGTCCATATTCTAGCAGAATGATGATTAGGTCTACTGAGAATAATGAAGAGATATGACCTGGGGTATCTGACTGCGTAATTGGTTAGTTTGTAATGACCTGAATATTAATAGTACGGTACCATACCGTACTATATGATTCAATGTGAATATTGTACAAGAGGTTTTATTGAAACAGCAAATGGTTTGGCTGAGAAAACCTTCCACGAGTTACTACACGAACCAACAGTTGTAAACAAGTAACTCTTTACATTTTTTATTTTACACCTAACTTTTTTATCATTAAATTATTTATCATCATCATGGCTGCAAAAACAACAAAAAAGAAGACTGCAACTAAACCCAAAGTCACAAAAAGAGAACCAACGCCTGCAGCTATATTAAAAAAAGTAGCATCAGTTACAGACTCTAACAAAACATTACAAAAAGAGATCAAAGCAATGTCAAAGATTTTTGGCGATAATCAAAAAGTGCTAGTATCCATGAAAGGTATGATTGACACGTTAACTTCCACACTAGAGCATATTCAAAAACAATCAAAGCAAATCAACATTATTGAAGATGATACCCAAAAACTCTATGCAGGACTAAACCAAGTTCGAACTCAATCAAATATGGTAGATAAAATCAATAATCAAACCACAAAATTACAAGATGAAATTAATAGAATTTCAGAATTACAAAAGGCATCAAAATCTCAAGAAATATCTCAACAAGTCGAAGATAGTGTAAATTCAATTAAAAATAACTCACAGATGATAATCAAAATGGCACAAAGAATTGATGAGGTAAGAGATGATCTAAGAAAAGTTTCAGGAACAGCTGATACTGTTTCAGAAATTAGTTCAGAGATGAACAAATTAAAATCAAGTATTGATGAGATTTCAGGAAAAACAGATTCACTTGGAACAGAATCTCAAATTATTGAAAGTCTCAAACAAGAACTTGGAAAAATTACCGAAGGAGTATCATCTACATCAAATCTTGATTCAGAACTAAATGCAATTAAAATCACAATTGATGCAATATCATCAAAAGCATCAAAAATTGACTCACTAGGAGGAGTAATTGATGGACTCAAGCAACAATTTGAAACAATCTCAAATAAAGCCAATTCTGCAGATAATTTGAGCCTAGAATCAATCAAAGACATCTCAGGTAAAATTGATAAAATTGAGACCGAAATTGGTTCACTATCTCAGAGAGCAGACTCTACTGCATTTGTTGGAGAAGGTCTCAAATCAGTTCAAAATGAAGTATCTAGTTTCAAACAAAATGTAGCAGATAAAACAAACAGTATTGAGCAAAAAATTGCATCAGTTTCAGATATTCTAAAAAGACAAGATGCATCAACAATTGAGTTTCATAAAAAATCAGAAAAACTATTTGAAGAAATTCAAACAGTCAAAAATGTCACAAACAAGGCATCTGATGATTCATCAAAAGAGATGATGGCATTACTCAAACTATCTGAATACCAATCAAACATCAGAATGAATGCTGAATCAAAATATGGAGAATTAAAAGACTTGGAAAAAATGGCAAAGCAAACAGCAGATATTGTTAATTTGTTTGATAGAATCTCAATTGAATCAGGAGAAAAAATCCCACTGCCTCATGAAGTAAGACAGTGGGCAGTAAGTAAGATTTTAGATTGTGCTGATAAATGGGAGATTAGATTTAGTGATGTTTATTCAATTTTATCAAATGCAATTGGCAGAGACATGCTAAAAGAAGCAGTTAGAGTTCAACAGATTCGAGATATTTATGGAATTAGAGCAGTAGATGAAATCAGAAAAGATCTTAATATTTCCTAAATTCCTATTTCATCTTCTGTTTGAAGTTGTTCCTTCTTTTTCTTCAATACAGCAAAGATTCCAATAATCACTGCAACCCAGATAATACTCATCATCATGTTTTCAGGACTGACATACATGTACGGAGTTGCATCCATTACATTGGCTTTTAGTAATAGTGCTCTATCATTGATATCCAACATTCCTGTATGGTATGCAGAGTTATCCTTTGAGAGAGATGATAATTCATCAACACTTGTAATCATAGTGTCAATGTTGTTTTGAATTCTAAGAAAATTAGTAGATTCTGTGCTAAATATCCAAACTGGGTTTTTGGCAATCACTTTGCCATTTGCATCAGTTGTTTCAGGAATGTTTACCATTACTAAATCCAAATCAGATTGAATTGCCATTAGATGATCATGAATTACTAGAGGATCAGAAGAGGATACTATACCATCAAGATTTCCTCTGATTCTATCTAGTGGGTAAATATCAGAATTGTATCCAGAAACTGCCATGTAACCACCAAATATGATTATCCCAATAATTCCAACCGTTGCAAGTTTGTAAACAGAACCAGACATTGTAGTAGTATTACTGACATTCGTGTTCACGTTATTTGAATT
>CAYTNP010000066.1:0-5185 GCA_964439165.1 uncultured Nitrosopumilaceae archaeon
ACATTCATTATTTCAGGAATATCTGATCCTGGTTCAATATCGTGCCAAAAATTCTTACTCATTTTCTAGCTCTGAGTTTTTTTGTAGAGTATATGAATTAAACAAAAAATTTTGGCTATGCTAATTCATTTTGATTTGGTATTACTTTGAAAATCTTTACTGTGTACTGCCCTTCAAAGACATTGATTATCTCGCCAGAATTACTATCTACATCTCTTACTCTGAATTTGTATTCATAAGATCCATCTCCCTTTACATCAACTTGTGCAAAATGAACTGGATCTACTCCTTTGTAAAATTGAATAATTACTGGATATCTTTCAACATAGTCTGATGGTGCTCCCACTACTGCTCCCCATGGAAGTATATTGTCTTGAGGAATAGTCATCGTAGTAACTGTTTTCTCTAAACTAACCTCTTCGTTAATTGGAGATACAGTTATTGATTCTTGGCTAGTTTCAGCTGAAATGCTCCCTGGAATGGCAATTGCTCCTAAAATTACCATTATTGATACCATTAACAATGTAGTTGATTTGGATATCATTTCATTTTTCATAATTTGATTACCATTTAAAAGATTTATTACAAATTTGCATTATGGTAATTCTTCTTCTAAATCTGAACATGCTGCATGAACCCATTGATCTTTAGAGTTTTTTAGAATTGTTTTTCCAGTTTTTATTGCTTCTCCACATTCTACGCATTTTCCATTAAATCGAGCTTTCATGACTTTTTCTAAATTTTATCTAATTTTAATCTGAGGTTTATCTGCAAATCTAAGTATCTTATTTTACTCATATTCTTTTTAATTTAATATTAAAAAAAATGATGATAATCTAGACTGAATCTAGATTATCATCAGGTGTATTTATCACCTTGAAGATTTTGACTTCATAATCTCCTTCAAAAAAATGGGTGATTTTGTTCTCTTCTATTGATAGGACTCTGAATTTGTATTCAAAAGAGTTGTCTCCTTTCAAGTTAACCTGTGCAACATGAATAGGACCTTCTTCTCCTGGTTTGAAGAATTGAATAATCACAGGATACCCTTGAGCAGGATCATTAACCTTACCTTTGACTGTCCCCCAGGGGAGTGTGTTGTCTTGAGGGACAGTCATTGTGGTAATGGTTTTTTGTAAACTTTTTTCTTGGTCTAACTTTACTATTGTATTTTCAGAAGATTCTGCAAAAACAGTCATATCTGAAAAAATGGATATGCTCAGTAACATTCCAAAAATACAAAGTGCTGCCAAACCTTTTGTTTCAGTTGGTTTACAATGTTTTTTTGATACAGAAACATCTCTTTGAGATGAAGATCCGCCTTTGAATAACATGGCAATAACTGGCTTCATTTTCCCATCTCTATGACACACTTTTGATGATGCAATTGTACCTGATACATCACAATTTTGTCGGGGGGTTTTTGTGGTATCAGAAAAAAATCGTACTTGCATCTTAGTGTCTCTCCTCAAACAAAATCCATGAAAGACCCATTAGATCTTCCTTGGATAGGACAGATGACTCGGGGTATTCTAAGGAATTTGACACTGTTTTTGGCTCACTTGTATTCTTAATTTCAGAAGACAAGTTTTGCCAATTGTGTGTGTTTTTCTGTTTCATGCTAATGATTAATCTGAGTTATATATAACAAGAGATACCGTAATACGGTATGCCTTCAAATGATGAATCTACATATGGGAATTTACAAAATTACAAATTGTATCTTCGTCCTAATGCACATACTCATTATGGATATCCAAATGTCGTAAAATCTCAATTAACAAAACACCAACAAAATGTTCAAAATTTACTATATCTGATGTGTAAAAATAAATCTCTGACAACATGGGATTTTGCAAAAATTTCAATTCCTGATGATATTTCAAAATTACGTGAACGTGAAAAAATTTATCGGAGATTATTTGTTGGCCGAAAAGACAAAGGAAAACATTCAGATGGAATTTTAGATTTGGGATTAGTTGTTAAAGATGGGAAAAGTCTCAAAACAGGAAAAGCTGACAAGTATCGATTATCTTTGTATGGAATTTTGTATTGTATTGATGTATTGAATTTAGATAAAAAAGAAATTGATATGATTGCAGAAAAATACTCTGATGTTTTACCCAAAGTTTTTGGAAAATGGAGTTATCTAAAATCAAAAATTGGAAATAAAGTTTATGGGCTTGGCTTATTGGCAAATGGATTATTTGGTGATAATCCTCAAATTCAAGTTTCATCTACTATTCCATTTTATGAATTGATGTCATTTATCCATATTAAATTTCAAAGAAATTTTGAAACTATATCTGAAGAGCAATTATCTGAACAAATCTCATATTGGTTTTATGTAAATTTGTTATATTCTCCTGTAGAAAAAAATAACCCTGGTCTTGATAATTTGAGTTCTGTATTTGATGATGATGCAGAATTAAAAAAATGGTTTTTGATATTTTTTAAAGAATCAACAAAATATTTTCATGATAGGTATAGTGTTTTAAAAAAATCTAGAATTCATTAATCATTTGGCTGAGATAATTAACTTGTTTAATTCGTTTAAATCAAAAGGTTTTGTTAGTAATCCAAATAATCCTGAATCTTGGGCTTTTTTGAATTCTTGATTGTTTATTGCATAAGCTGATGTGAAGACAATTTTTGCATTTTTATCATCATTTTTGATTTTGAAAAATGCATCATATCCATTTAGAACTGGCATTTTGAGGTCCATCAGAACGATGTTTGGGTGTGTTTCTTTGTATTTTTTTACGGCGTCTTCTCCATTTTTAGCCGTAATTACCTCGTAATTTTCGTATTTTAGCATGTATTCAGTAGCCTCTAGAAATTGAGTATCATCATCAACTAGGAGAATTTTCGGATTTGACATTATTCTTAATTTATTGTACCTCTTTTAATCAATTTTTCTTGAATTCTTATTTTGGAAGTCTGATTGAAAAAATTACCGGATTGGTACTGGCCCAAATCTCTCCTTTGTGCTGTTCTATGATATTTTTACAGCTAGAAAGTCCTAGCCCTGTACCCTCAAGTTTTGTGGTAGTTAGTGCCTCAAAGATTTGTTTTAGATTATTTGATGGAATGTTTGGACCTGAATTTTCAAATTCTATTGTAATGTTTGATTTTTCTTCATTAATTCTAATTATGATGTAACCTTTATCGCCTCCAATTGATTGAATTGCATTTAGAATAATGTTTACAAATACGATTAAGATTTTTTCATGATCAATGTTTATTGTTACGTCATTTTTTGGAATATTTATGGATATATTTGATGGAATGTCTAAATCTTCTACTGTCTCTTGAAGAATTTGATTGATTGAATTTGGTTTTAAAATCATTGGTGTTGTTCTGACATAGTTTAACACCTCTTCTACTTGATGAGAGATTCTACGAACTGAGATATTAATTCGTTTTAATTCTCTTGAGATAGTATTATTTTGGTCTCTATTTTCTTTATCAATTACAACTCCTGCATTTTTTATTGTACCGAGTGGATTTCTAATATCATGTGCAATGTTTGATGATAATTGTCCGATTACTGTTAGCTTTTCTTTTTTGAAGCTTTGTGTACGTTTTATTAAAAATACTAACAATACTATGATTGTTGATAATAGCAAAAATATAGTTTGAATTTTTCCAAAAAATATTATTTCATCTACTTCTTTGTTAATTGATTGAGTAGGTGTGACTACTGCAAACATGAATTCATTTTTTCCATTAATCTCTACTGCAATTCCAGAATTAATTCTCTCTCCTATTTCATCATCTAGTGTGAAAATTATTGTAGATAGATTGTTTTCAAGAACATTTAGAATGTGTGTGTTGTACAATTGGTTTTGTTGAGTTTGTAACTGGATGTCTTTATCAAAAAAATCCTTTCCTGCATTTTCCATATTTGGATGAACAAGTAAAATATGGTTTTCATCCATGACTACTAAAAATTGAGATTCTATATCGTAGATGTTTCCGTGTCTCTCAAAAAATTCACTTGAAGCAAATGTAACTAAAAGCAAACCTATTGGAGTATTTTGTTCATTGATTATTGGGAAGGTGATTGCGATTTCAGGTTCATCATATAGCAATGTGTTAATTGATAAAATTTTTGCTTCTAACTTTGCATTTTTTTCTAATTCTAATAACTCTGATAATCCATTTACTCTTGAACCAATTAGTGAATCGTGACTTTGGCTAACTTGGGATAGCACTGTAGAATTCTCATCAATGGCTAGAATTTGTGTTGTGGGTGAAATTGAATTTATTCTATTGTATGTCTCTTGAATTTTTTTACTTGATCCTTCAGTTCCAATATCTTTTTGTAATTCTTCAGATTTTGATAGTAATTCTAATTCAAATACTATGTTCTCGATTTCTGAACTAACATTTTTTGAGATAGATTTTGTGATGATTTCTTGAATTTCTATTTGATTTTCTATGATTGATGTTTTGATATTTTCTTCTTCTATACTGTAAATTTTGATTGTGATTAGAATTACTATTGCAATGATTACAAAAATCATTGCCACCCACATAATTTTTTTCTTATCTTCAAACATTGCTATGGTTGATTCTATCTAGTTCTATTTTAGGGACATGATATATGGACCGGATGGGATTTGAACCCACGACCTTTGCGGAGAATACTCTTACGCAGTGTGAGTGCGTCATCCAAACCAAACTAGACGACCGGTCCAACAATTTTAGAAAAAGACGAGTTTTTTTATCTTTAGATGTATGGATATTTTGTTATAACCTTGGCTTTTTGTATGAATTTTTAAAATATTATTCATGTCTTTACAGGAATTTGATTCATTAATTGATAGGATGAGATTGGCATTTGAATATGCTGAAAATCTTGGTCAATATACTGACGCTGCAAAAATCTTATTTCAGATGAATGAAGAACTACCTGATGATCTACAATTATTGCTTGAAGAATTGGATAATCCTGAATCTGCAAAACAATTTATCATAAAGTATTCTACTGAATTAAAATCTGCAATTGTGGAGTATAGACAAAGATTAATGAATTTTTAATTCTATTTCTTTACACCGAGATTTCTGTTCTTTAATCTCAAGTATGGATTTCTGCATTTTCTACATCTTGATGCCCCAACATCGTTTCTACATCCACATTTGAAGCAAATTCTCATAACTAATCGTGCTTGTTGTGCAA
>CAYTNP010000067.1:0-5181 GCA_964439165.1 uncultured Nitrosopumilaceae archaeon
CTATGGGAAAGCGCCAAGTAAAAAACGAAAGTGCACTAAAAGAAATTCGTCTTCCTGAAGAAGGGGAACTTTTTGGACGTGTTTTGAAAATGCTTGGAGGAGAAAATGTTATGATCAAATGTGATGATGGTGTAACTAGACGTGGCAGAATTAGAGGAAAACTAAAGCGTAGAGTTTGGATCAGAGATAATGATATTGTAATTATTGCTCCATGGGATTTCAAAGATGATGAGCGTGGAGATATTGTTTGGAGATTTACTCTTCCACAAGTTGAATGGCTAAAAGAAAATAACCACATTGCAAGAGATTTCTAATCTTTAGTGAGCCTCCTTTTGATACCTTAGTTAATATAGTGAATGAGTTTTTGCAAAATTAACATGGAACAAGGCACCGTAAAATGGTTCAACAGAACTAAGGGCTTTGGCTTTATCGAAAGAGAAGGTGGAGACGATCTATTTGTTCACAAATCAGATGTTGACGGATTCATCAACGAAGGCGACAAAGTCGAGTTTGAGATTGGTGAAGGTCAAAAAGGCCCAGCAGCTCAAAAAGTCAAAAAAACAGAATAGACAATGAATTTTTAATTTAAGATTTCATCTTTGTTTTCTTAAACTAGTCTTTCTTTTTATTATTTTTAAAATCATTTTTTTATAGAAAAAACTGTGGTCCCGCGGGGCGGAGTTGAACCACCGACAACCCGGTTTCTGTATGCCTGATATGCTGTTTTTCGGTCAGCCATCTAAAGCCAACAACTACAGCCGGAAGCTCTACCAGGCTGAGCTACCACGGGACAAAAAAACCAAGTTTTCTACTATTAAAAAACTATCGAAGTAATCTACCGATCTTATCTGATACAAAATAAGCATAAATATTCATAAAAACCGAATAATATGTTGTCTGACTTAGAACTTTCTTATTCTGGTTACGTCTGTACTCCTTACTTACACTCCCATGAATCAATATCAATTAAAGAAAAATGGATGAAATCAAAAAATATTGAAAGTTTGTTTTTTGTTACTGGAACCTTTTCGACTGAAAGCAAACCATATTTTGCTGATGCAACTAACCATTACCTTTTAGCCAAATTCAAAGATAGTGCTAAAATTTCTGAGGATTTCCAAACTCACAACCAAGAAAAAACTTCTTTTGTGTTTAACATTAGAGATGATTTATTCTCAAGAGAGGTAAAAGGTGACACTAACTTTGTTTCCATGTATTATTTGGAATATGGTGAAGATTCAGACGATTACCAAGAAATTGCAAATATCTTCCTTAAACGAAACAAAATTGATACTGCTGGTCTAGGATTTTTAAACACATTTTGCAAAACTCCTGCAAAATTCACATTTCCTTATTCTGAAAATATAGTTGTGATCGAGGTTGCAAGTGAAAAAAGTCATCAAAGCATGAAAAAATATTGTGATCAAACCAGACGTGATGTTATCAGAAAAGGTCTCACATTGACAAATTTTATGAGTCTTTCAATTCTTGAACAACTAAAGTAGAAAGTTTTAATATTCGACAAAAAACTGATTTGCATGAGTAAGCCTTCTGATCTTGGTTCTTTGAAAATAGGTTCATACATTCTATTACCACATTCTGATCAACCAAGTGGCGAACCATGCCAAATCAAAGAATATGATACTTCAAAACCTGGAAAACACGGAGCTGCAAAAGCAAGAATTGTAGCTGAAGGAATCTTTGATGGACAAAAAAGACCTCATGTGGGTCCAGTAAGTATGCAAATTCACGTACCTATGATTAACAAAAAAGTAGGCCAAATCATCTCAATTAACGGTGATACAGTTCAGGTAATGGATTCTGAAACTTTTGAAACAATCGATATTACTTTGATTGATGATGAAGTACAAGGCAAATTAGAAAATGGCCAAAATGTAGAATATTGGGTCGTAATGGATAAAACTAAAATCATGCGCATTAAGAACTAGTGCGGATGCTGATGATTATCGGAAAAGCCGTCTGACTTGATGATGACGATTATGAGTATTGAAGCGTCCTTTTTGAATAAATTTAATTTATCAACCAAAATATTTTCTAGAAAATGAAACTAGCTTCACTTTTTTCAGGCGGGAAAGATAGTATGTATGCAATTTATCTTGCACAAAAGCAAGGACATCAGGTAAATTGTCTTCTTAGCGTATTTGCAAATTCTGATGAAAGTCATTTGTTACATCATCCAAACCTACAATGGACAAAATTACAATCAGAATCAATGGATATTCCTCAATTAACAATTAATTCAAACTCTGATGACATTGATGATGAGTTAATTGTATTGGAGAGTTTACTAAAAGATGCAAAAGAAAAATTTCACATTGAAGGATTGGTTCATGGTGGAATTAAAAGTAAATTTCAAAAAGAAAAATTTGAATCCCTTTGTTTGAAATTAGATTTGACTGCAATTACTCCGTTATGGGATGCTGAACCAGTACAATACATGAATGATTTAGTTGATTCTAAATTTAATTTTATTATGACAACTGTATCTTCTGATGGATTAGATGATAGATGGTTAGGAAAATCTATTTTAAAATCAGATCTTGCTTCTTTGAAAGAACTTTCTGAAAAGTTTGGATTTAATTTAAATTTTGAAGGAGGTGAAGCTGAAACATTTGTAATTGATTGTCCTTTGTTTTCAAATTCGATCAAAATTAATCAGGCTGAAAAAAAATGGGATGGTTATAGAGGAAGGTTTGAAATAGTGGATGCTGGGTTGAATTACAATGCTTGATGGATTAAAGTCTAGTCTGGGCGATGCTATCAAAAAGATTGTAAAATCTTCAGGAATAGATGAAGAACTAATCAAAGACCTATCAAAGGATGTTCAGCGAGCACTACTTCAATCAGACGTAAATGTACGCCTAGTTCTTGAAATTACTAAGCATCTTGAAGAGCGAGCACTAAATGAAACTCCCCCACCAGGACTTTCAAGAAAGGATCATATTGTAAAAATTCTATATGATGAACTCTCAAAATTACTTGGAAATGAATCTGATTTTGATTTTAAAGCAGGAAAACAAAATAAAATAATTTTACTTGGAATTCAAGGTAGTGGTAAAACTACTGTTGCATCAAAACTTGCAAAATTTTTAACACGACAAGGATACAAAGTTGGAGTTGTAGGTGCTGATACTTATCGACCAGGAGCTCTTGTCCAACTTCGAACAATGTGTGAAAAATCAAATGTTGAAGTTTATGGCGAAGAAAATAACAAAGATTCTCCTAATATTGTAAAAAATGGCCTAAAACATTTTGAAGGTCAGCCATTAGATGTTATTCTTATTGATACTGCTGGTCGTCACAAAGAAGAATCTGATTTACTTGAAGAAATGGAACGAATTAACAAAGTTGCAGATCCTGATTTGGCATTACTTGTAATTGATGGGACAATTGGACAACAATGCTTCAACCAAGCAGAGGCATTTCACAAAACGATTCCTGTTGGCGGTGTAATTATTACAAAACTTGATAGTTCTGCAAAAGGTGGTGGTGCACTAGCTGCATCTGCTGCAACTGGTGCACAAATAATGTACATTGGAACTGGTGAGCGAATTGATGATTTAGAAAAATTCTCTCCTACTAGATTTGTTGGTAGATTACTTGGAATGGGTGACATTCAAGCTGTCTTGGATTTAGCTAAACGATTAGAAAACGAAGGTGATGATGTCCGAATGAAAAGAATCTCTAGTGGAAAGATGAACATGGATGATTTCTTTTACCAACTAGAAGAAGTCACTAAAATGGGCTCACTGCAAGGACTACTTGATAGTATGCCTGGTCTTTCTGGCATGGTCAAAGGTGATCAAGTAAATCAGATGGAAGGTAGAGTTTCAAAATGGAGATACATTATTCAAAGTATGACCAAAGGTGAAAAAGCAGATCCTGATTTACTAAACTCTTCACGAATCAAAAGAATTGCACGTGGTTCTGGTTGGCCTGAAAGTGAAGTAAAAGAATTGCTAAAAAATTATAAAAATTCTAAAAGCATGATGAAAGCCTCAAAGGGACGTCAAATGCAAGGCACCCTTAGAAAAATGGGATTGGGATAAACTCATTTTACACCCAACATGTCTGAATATCAAAAAATTCTTCCTATTGCAAACCAAATTCTACAAAAACATGAGTTATGCGATAACTGTCTAGGAAGATTATTTTCAAAAAAACTACATCTTTCTTCAAACAAACTTTTGGGGAAAAAATTAAAAAAAAATCATCGTTCTACACAAAAATGCTATATCTGTAAAAATATTTTTGATAATTTAGATTATTTTTTAAAAATGATGATTGATACATCATCAAATTATTCTTTCAAATCATTTAGTATTGGAACAACTCTCAAACCATCCATTATTGATAGAGATGATAATCTTCGCTCAAATTTCAAATTAAAAGGAATTGATGGAATTAAAACTGATATTACAAAAGAATTAGGAAAACTTTTTTCTAAAAAAACAAAACATTTTGTAACAAATCGTGATCCTGAAGTGTCTTTTACAGTAAATCTAAAAGATGAATCTTGTATAATTCGTTCAAGGCCTATTGTTCTTTCTGGCAGATACACCAAAAATTCAAGAGATATTCCTCAGAGACAAAAACCATGTGATAATTGTTCAGGAAAAGGGTGTAGAATTTGCGATTTTCATGGAATATCTGAGTTTGATAGTGTTGAGGGTATACTTTCTCGTTATATTTTTGAAAAATTAGGTGGCACCACTGCAAAATTTACTTGGATTGGCGGTGAGGACAAATCAAGTTTAGTTTTAGGCTCTGGAAGACCATTTTTTGTCAAACTTCAAAATCCTAACAAACGAAATTTCCGTAAAACCACAAAATCTTTTGATTCATTAAAAATCTCTGAACTAAAACTAATTGATGATTCCCCAAAAAAACCTGTTAAATTCACATCCTCAATCAAAGTAAAAATTTCTTCTAAATCTGAAATTGATTCAAAAATGTTAAAAAATTTGAAAATTTTACGAAATAATTTTGTTAGAGTTAATGAACCCTCAGGGAAAAGTTCTGAGAAGAAAATCTTTTCAGTATCTCATAAAAAAATCACAAAGAATTCTTTTTCATTATCAATAAAAGCTGAAGGGGGACTGCCAATCAAGAGATTTGTAAATGGCGATGATGTCTTGCCAAATATTTCAAAATTACTTG
>CAYTNP010000068.1:0-1755 GCA_964439165.1 uncultured Nitrosopumilaceae archaeon
CTTTTAGAATGGCTTGCAACCATTACAAAATCAGAATTATTCACAACATCCAAGCAAATTAAAGGATTCAAAAAAATATCTTACAAAAATGTAGATATCATAATTACCTAGAATGCATTTATGTACCCATCATACGCTAATCAAATTATGAAGTTTTCAGAAGAGCAGGTTAAAGAAATTGTTGCTTTGAAGGAAAATTTGATCGAGCAAATTAACACTCACCAAGAATCTATTGAAAAATTAGAGAAAAACATTACAGTTTTAGATTCATTTTTGATTGGTTCTAGTTTTACAAAGGCCTCAGAATTAAAAACAAAAAATATCGAGCCACAAAATGAGCCTGAGATTATCAAAAAACCAGCAGAAAATTCAATTCCCATCAAACGTGGAAATGATGGAAAAATTATTGCTAATGCATTCATTACTCCAGAACAAGTTTCCATTGTTTTAGATAATGATGTTGAAATAAGTGCAGAGACCCCACCATTCAAATCATTTTTCTTAGACAGAATAATTGGTGAGATGAAAAAGAAAGATACAGTTGAAGCTGAAAGTGGGAAAATTCAAAAAGAATCAGTAATTGATTATATTATTAATAAAAACGGTTCAGACATTAGAGAAATTATAATAAAAAATTACAGACAAAAAGAAAGAGTTAATGAATTAATTAACACTGCTGGATGGTCATTAACACGAATGCTTGAAAATATCAACAAGTGATAATATGGATAAGATTGTTGTTTTAGATTTTGGGTCACAATATAGTCATTTAATTTGTAGGCGAATAAGAGAATTTTCTGTTTATGCAGAACTTGTTCCTTTCGATATTAGTTATGAGGAATTACAAAAGCTAAATCCAAAAGGAATAATTTTTTCAGGAGGTCCATCTAGTGTTTATAGTTCAGATGCACCTGTTCCAGAAAATAAAATTTTTGATATGAATTTACCATTACTTGGAATTTGTTATGGTCATCAACTAATTGTAAACAAATATGGTGGTAAAGTAAAAAGAGCAAACAAAGAATATGGTTCATCATTACTAACAATTGACAATGACAAAGATCTTCTAAACGGTGTAGGAGAATCAGTTAGGGCATGGATGAGTCATGGAGATGAAGCAGAAGAAATTCCTCCAGGATTCAAGGTAATAGGCCATACCGAAGGTGCAAAAGCTGCAGCCATAGCATCAGATGAAAAATCAGTATTTGGCATTCAATTTCATCCTGAAGTAGTACATACAGAACAAGGAACTGAGATTTTGAAGAATTTTGTGCTCAAAGTATGTCAAGCAAAGCAAGAATGGACAATGGATGGATTCATCGATTCTGCAGTTGAGAAAATATCAAAAATTGACGGAAATGTTCTTTGTGGAGTTAGTGGAGGAATAGATTCTACAGTAGTTGCATTATTGATTCACAAAGCAATTGGTGATAGACTAAAGTGTGTTTTTGTAAATAATGGAGTCTTAAGATTAAACGAAGAAACAGAAGTAGAAGAAATGTTTAGAGATAATTTTAAAGTGAATTTTACATCTGTTGATGCAACAAATGAATTTCTAGGTAAATTAGAGGGAGTAGAAGATCCTGAAAAAAAGAGAATGATAGTCGGTGAAGAATTTGTTCGTGTTTTTACTGAATTTGCAGAAAAAAATGGTCCTTTCAAATGGTTAGCTCAAGGAACATTATATCCAGATGTCATTGAAAGTGGAGTTTCAAAAGGTCCAGCAGCTGTAATAAAATCACATCACAATGTTGG
>CAYTNP010000068.1:1855-5177 GCA_964439165.1 uncultured Nitrosopumilaceae archaeon
AAATCTGAAAATACTTTTTCATATACAGAATTTTTTCCATCTGAATACAAAAAATCAATGTTAGATAAACCACCACCTAAAACAATAACGTCAGGATCTAAAACATCAATTACATTTGCCAATCCATATCCAAAATTTTCAAGGAATTCATTTTTCCATTTTTGTCTATATTCATCATCAAGATTAGACACTATATCTGAAAGATTTTGTGATTTTCCAGTTAATTCCAACCATTGTTTTTCTAATGCAGGACCACTAATGTAAGTCTCCACACACCCATTCTTTCCACAATAACAAGGATTTCCATTACGATGTAAGGTATGATGACCCCATTCACCGGCAATATTTGTTATACCAGAATGAAGTTTTCCATTAATTACAATTCCACCGCCTACTCCCGTGCCCATAATAACACCAAAAACAAGTTCAAAGTCTTTTGCAGCGCCTAATTTTGATTCAGCCATTGCAAAACAATTTGCATCATTTTCTATGAGAATTTTTTTATCTAAATTTTTTTCTAAATCTTCTTTGAATGGTTTTCCAATCAAACATTGTGTATTACTATTTTTTATCAAACCAGTTTGTTTTGAAATTACTCCAGGTGTACACACACCTAAAGAAAAATCTGAAATGTTTTGAGAAACTTCTGAAACTAGAGAAGAAATTGAATTTATTATTTCATTGTAATCATCATGAGGAGTCTTGATTCTTTTTCTTTCTAAAACATCAAGACTGTCATCTAATAGAATTGCTTCTGTTTTTGTTCCACCTAAATCTATTCCAAGTTTATACAACAATAACTATTGATAAAATGAATGCTTAAGTTTTGATTAGCCCATTGGAGGCATGCCACCAGCTCCAGGTCCACCGGAAACTGCGATAACATCATCAATTCTAAGAATCATGCATGCTGCTTCTGTTGCAGATTTGATAATCTGTTCTTTTACTACAATTGGTTCTACAACATTAATTGCCATCATATCTGCAATCTTTGTATTTTTTGCATCAATACCAGTCCATTTTTGACCTTGATTCTGTTTGGCTCTCAATGTAGCCATAGTATCAATTGGATCCATTCCAGCATTTTCTGCTACAGTTAATGGAATAATTTCTAATGCTTCAGCATATTTCTTAATTGCAAGTTGTTCTCTTCCATCAAAATTATCAGCCCAGTCTTTGAGTTGTGATGCTGCAAATGATTCTGGTGCACCGCCACCTGCTACAATTTCTGGTTTTTCAATTACATCTTTTACTACCATCAAAGAATCATGAATTGAACGGTCAACTTCATCAATTACTCTTTGTGAGCCTCCACGAATCAGCATAGTAACGGATTGAGGATGTTTGCAGCCTTCAATGAATACCCATTTATCAGATTCTACTTTCTTTTGTTGAGCCAAATCAGCATGTCCTAGATCTTTTTCAGATAAATCATCTAAATTACTAATTACACGTCCACCAGTAGCTTTTGCAAGTTTAATCATGTCACTTTCTTTTACACGACGAACTGCCATGATTCCGTGTTTTGAAAGATAATGTTGTGCAATATCATCAATGCCTTTTTGACAAATCAAAACATTAGAACCAATATCATGTAATTTATCTACCATAGTCTTTAGCATTCTATTTTCTTCTTCTAAGAACATCTGCATTTGAGTTGGATCTGTAATTCTAATTTCAGAACTCATTTCAGTTTTTTCAATTTCTAATGCAGAATTAACTAAAGCAATTTTTGCTTTTTCAATTTTAGTTGGCATTCCACTGTGAACAATTTCTTTATCTAAAACAATTCCTTTAACAATTTGTGTGTCAGTTATTGAACCACCAGTTTTCTTTTCAACTTTAATATTTTCAAGATCAACAGAATATTCTTCACCTTTCTTTGTAACAATACTCAAAATTGAATCAACAACAATTTTTGATAAAGGTCCACTATCTTCAGAGATTAATTTTGATTGCATACTAGTTGTAGCGATTTTAATAAGAGATTCTCTATCATCAGGTTGAATTTTCTTTGATAATTCTGAATAGATTTCAAGGGTTTTTTCAGCAGCGGATTGGAAGCCTTCAACAATTGTTGATGAATGAACGTCTTTTTTGAGAAGATCTTCTGCTCTTGCCAATAATGTACCTCCAAATACAACTGAAGAAGTAGTACCATCTCCTACTTCATTATCTACAGTTTTAGAAATTTCAACCATCATTTTGGCTGCTGGATGTTGTACATCAATTTCTTTTAGAATAGTAGCACCATCATTTGTAATAGTAACATCACCTAAGGAATCAACTAACATTTTATCAAGACCTCTTGGTCCAAGGCTGCTTTTTACTAAATCAGCAACTAATTTTGCTGCAGCAATATTGTTTTGTTGTGCATCTTTGCCTTTTTGCTGTAATGCGCTCTCTTTTAGAACTAAAACAGGTCCATTAGGTCCTTGTTGAATTGATGCCATTTAGATTCAAATTCAATCGTCTGAGTCCCCCTTTTTAAGATTGCTTAGTAGATCGGTTCAATGTAGCTGCGTTTTTTCACATCAACTATCCCACCAGAGAGAATTCTGACAGAAGGCAATGCCAGAAAAGGTAAGAATAGTGGAATTAGATGAGGTCTAGAAAACTTACAGCCAGAATCAACAATGGAGTTATTGATTTTTTCAAAGTTTGAAGAAACCTTTTCAAAAGAATCAGTTGAAACTATTCCAGCAAATTGTAATGGTAAGGATGCAAGTATTTTTCCAGATTTTACAACTACCAATCCACCCTGATTTTTGATTAAATGGTTTGATGCTATTGCCATATCAGAATCATTAGAACCAATTACTATCAAATCATTTTCATGAAAACTCCATGTTGATGCAAAAGCCCCAATATCTGCTCCAAAATTTTCAAGAAATCCAATTGAATGCTTGTTTGTTCCATGAGTTCTGTCAAATGCTGCAACCTTCCAAATATCAGAATCTAATGATGCTGAAACATGGCCATCTTTTGAAAAAAGTTGAGAAGAACCGATTTTTGTAATAATTTCTGTCTGCATGTTAATTGTATTTGCAATAACATCTTTCTTTTTTGTTTTAATTAGAAAGTCATTTTTTGTGAAATTTTTGAGTTTTACAGTTTTTTTAATCCATGGTGGAATTGTTTTTTTCTTAATAGGAGTTACAAAATTTCCATTTGAAATAATCATTTTTCCACCTACAAAGACTTTGTTTGGTTTTAGTGATTTGAAATCTTTGAAAATTAAAATGTCAGCCAACTTTCCAGGTGCAATTCCACCTAGATCTTTTCCCATATTGTAATAATCAAAATTATTCTTTGATGCCAT
>CAYTNP010000069.1:0-5150 GCA_964439165.1 uncultured Nitrosopumilaceae archaeon
TTTAATAAAAAGAAAATAGAAAAAGAGGATTCCTAAAATCTTGGAACGACTCTAGTTTTTGCAGTTACAGCTACGATGCTTATGATTGCAACAGCTAGTATCATCATTGCAATTGTTCCAAATTCTGGAACAACATTTGTGAATACTACTTCTTCACCAATTGGTCCTGTCTTTTCGTCAATACCATAACCTTGGAAGATGATGGTAATGTCTACTGGTCCGTCAGAATTTAGTGGTGCTGTTGTATGCATACCTGATCCTGTATGATGATGTGCATCAGTATCTTCTAAAACTGTTTCACCATCTTGTGTGACAATGATGTCGTGGTTAACATGTTCAGAATCTACAAATTCTACATGGATTTCCATCATCTCACCTGCCATTGGTTCTGTAGTCCAGATTGAAACTGTTGTTCCATCAGACATCATACCTGTTGCAGATGCTTCTGTAATCAAGTGACCTTCGTCATCCATATGATCACCATGATCGTCACCATGATCTTCTTCAGCTGCTACTTCTTGTACTATGATCACGCCTTGCATCCAAGGATGAACCATGCAGAAATAATCAATCTCACCTACTGTGTCTGGGGAGTATTCAAAAGAACCTCCTGCCATTAACAATCCAGTATCAAATAATCCATCTGGACCATCACCTGGAGTACCAGATGTGTATGTGTGTGCTGCTGTGTCAGTATTTGACATAATTACAACACCACCAACATCAACTGTTGCAGTGCTTGGAATGTAACAACCGTCTCCGGTTTCTTCACATCCAGGAGCACCAGAACCATCTGCTGGTACAATTGTTACTTCTGAGTGATCTGCAAAAGCAGCTGGTGTCATTGCGACCATACCTGCTGCAATAGCAAATAGTACGAAGAGAGAGCTAAATGCTTTAGTCTTCATAAATAGAATTACTAGTCAGGATACATAAAAACTTCACTTGAATTCTCAGAGACTATAATCAGTTTTTTCTAAATTGGTATATCTTTAGTATTCCAAAAACAGGAATTCCAACATACATTCCAACATTTAACAGAATTAATGAGATTCCATAACCTAACATTTCTTGTTCTGAATCAATATCTACAAAATTAAGCAAAGATAATGATGATAACATTGGTGTAAGTGTTATTTTCATAACTTCTTTGAAGATTGGTTGTTCTCTTTCAAAGTCAGCAACTGCTGGTGAAAATGAATAATAGAATTGATTAAAACTAGTCATAAATGATAATCCTGATTTTGTTTGCAAAATTGTATTGTCTCTAAGTTCTCGTAATTGTTGAACTTGAGATGACATTTCTGAACCATATGTTGCAGTTGCAATTAGACAACCTCCATTTTCTTCACTTGGTTTTTCATCATCTGGAGTAGGTTGAGCATGTGCTTCTCCAACTTGAATATCAAAGGAAACTGTCTCTTTTGGAATTGGTTGGAATAAAATTCCCTCTACTTCAAAGTCCATTGTATATACTCCTTCACCAAGATTAAACTCAATTGGAATCTTTACAGAACCTACTGATGTGTGTGTAAGCGGAATTGGACCAAATACTGTACTACCATCTTTTGAAACAGCAATTGTATAGTCAATATGCTCTTGAACTTTGTTTGTCATTGGATTTAGAAAATCAATACTAATTTTTGTTTGAACACTTGGTTCTATATCATCATAAGTTAATTTTACATCCAGTGTCCCTTTTTCTGTTGGTAATGTTTGTGTTTCACCATATGCTGGAATAATTAAGAAAGGAACTAGTAATACTAGAAATAAAATTTTCATGATTTCAATCTTAATATGATAAATAAAAATCGTACTCTACATAATCAAAAACTATCACGCATAGAAATACTATGCCAGCTTTAAATATGGAATTGACCTAATTTTACCATTGTATAACAAATTTGTATTATTGATGACCATTGTTGCTATTTCTACAATTCCAATTATTTTCCCAAATGCATTTGGTCATGGACTTGGTGGTGATCAAGCAGAACCAATTTCTTTTGGTGATATGGAAGTGACAGTGCGAACACAATTGAGCCCTTCAGATATCACTGTTGGAGAAATTGATTCAGCAAACATGCAAGTCCGTTTCTTTGATTTGATTACTGATGAGAATCTTGACAAAGTAACATACAGAATAGAAGTGTGGCAAAGCGGTGAACTTTTGGCTAGAAATTTGTTTTATGATGATGATGGAAGATTAGATGTTAAACTAAAACCTCAACCCAAATGTGATGAATTGAATCTTCATGAATGTTCATCTTATGGTGGCTCTGAGCATGTAAGTGCTCCAGGTGCTTTGTATGTTCATGGTGCAGCCTGTACTGATGAGAATTTAGATATTTGTGGAAGACCATCAATTACTGGCCCAATTTTTGTCAAAGGTGGATTATATCAAATTAAAATTGACATTGAAGCTGCAACAAGTCCTAGAACTGTCCTTGCTGACAGATTGAGTTATGATACTTTTGTTAGTGTAGCACAAGAACAAGACTTTTTCATCCCAACTGCAAATGCTGAGGTTCCAATAATCATAAAAACATACTATGATGATGTTGATAATTTCAAATTTGATCAATCAGATAACTCAATTGCATTTGACATGCCATTTGATTGGAGTCCTGATTATGTTGATTTAGTTCAAGTAGTACATGAAGAAGTAAGAGTTCCAAAAACATTTGCACCATATGCAGAAGGTAAGCAATTCAAAGGATATGTTAATGGTGTAGAAATTGATCAAAGAGCTTTACTAAATGATCCATATTCCTATGATGACACAAACATTGTTCACTTTTTAATTACAAAAAATGATTTACTAAAAATCAATGAATCATTAGGTCCAGATAATTATGATAACAAAAAAATGGATTTGAAATTAATTCCACAAAGTGAAGTAACAAAGAGTTCAACTGAATTTTATCTAGTTGATACTGTAAATTATGAACAAGTTCCAACTACAGTAAATATTTCATGGGATGGAAATTATGGTGCAGGTGATGATGTTCCATTTGAGATAACATTCTTTGATGAAAATAGAGATTTAATTCGAGACATTAAATATTCAATTTCACTTATTGATAATATCAGTAATGAAGAATTAGCAAGATTTTCAGGTGATGATCCTCAAAATCTTGGAATTGTAGCAACTGAAGGAATTGATGTTCAAAAAATTAACATTCCTTCACAAGGACAGTATAGATTTGATATTCTAGTTTATGGAACTGGTCTTGATTATGATCCAACTTATTCGGGAATTGGTTCAGGATTAATTGAGATTGGACCTAGTCTTGTAAAAACAACTCCACCTACAACTCCCACACCAACACAACCTCCAGCAGGAATTCCTGAATGGATTAAAGGTAATGCTGCATGGTGGGCAGAAGGTGCAATTGATGATGACTCCTTTGTTCAAGGAATTCAATTTTTAATTAAAGAAGATATTCTAAAGATTCCTCCAACTACACAGGGTTCTGCATCTGGAGCAAATGAAATTCCTGCATGGATTAAAAACAATGCAGGCTGGTGGGCAGAAGGTGCAATTGATGATGACTCCTTTATTCAGGGCTTGCAGTTTTTGATTAAAGAAGGAATAATGAGAGTACAGTCATAAGTTTTTAAATAAATTCTGTAAAGTGATAGTGTAATGAAAGACATCAATGACATAATGCCAAAAGTTCCAAACATGAAATGGGGAGCTTTGATGAACAAAGCACCAACTAATGAAAAAATGAAAGAGATGAATGAAATATTTCCAGATAATGGAAAATGGCATACTGTCTTTGAAGAAAAAGAAAAAATTACAATTGATGGAAAAGAGATTCGCAAAAAAGATCCAAACAAGTGGACCTAGTTTGAAAAATTTATTATTATTTTCTGTTTTAGTATTTTCATTATTATTTACAATTGATAATGTATATGGGCATGGAGTAGGAAGTGAAACTTTTCCTCCTGTTGAGTTGGATGGAAGACAAGTTACTGTTGAGGTTTCATCATCTCAACGTGATCCAGAAATTAATGATGATCAGCAAATTTCAATCTCACTAATTGATTTTGATTCAAAAATCACATTACGTGATGTTACATTTCTGATAAAATCTGAGCGTGGTGAAGAATTTCTATTTGAGCAAGAATTTAAGGCAGACAATGGATTTTTAGTTTTTAATTTTCAATCTGATGAAATAGAACAAAAAGCAATACTTCTTGAAGAAGAAAATTCTGATGGATGGAATTTTGGTTCTTTGTTAGGCTTAGAAAGCAGACTAATTCATGTAATTGGACCAAAACTAAGTGAGGGTGGACTATACAAATTTGATATTAGTATATTGACTGCTGATGGATATTCAAAAAAACTAGATACACCTTTGGTCTTTAATGCAGGAATTTCAATTGCCCAAACAACAATTCATGAAATTGTTGATCCAAATTTTGGTAATCAAAATGTTCATGTAATTACTTACTATGATGAAATTTCAGATTTCAAATATGACTCAAGTTTAAAGAAAATTAGTTACTCAATGCCTTTTGAATGGAGTGCATTGAACATAAATCAAACATCAGTTGTTCATGAAGAAATTCAAATCCCAAAAGACTTTGGTGATTTGCTCGTATCTGGATTTACAATGTCTGTAAATGGTGTTGAATTATCTTCGGATATTGGAACAATTGATGATTTTTTTGCTGATGACAGAATAGTTCATTTTATAATTTATCAAAAGGAATTACAAAAAATTCTTGAAACAAATCCTAGTCAAAACATAATGGATTTTGTTATAACTCCTGATAGAGATTATCCTCATCTAAGTTCAGTTACTGAAAATGGACAATTTAGAATTCTTGTAACTTGGGAACCTGAAAATCTAAAATCTGGCTCTAATGCAAAAATAATTTTTGATGTTACTGATATTTTTCTAAAAAATAGACCTATTGCAACAAACTATGATTTTTCTATAACTCAAAATAAAAAAATAATTTATCAGCAAAGTGGAATTAGTTCTGATTCAAAAGAAGAACATAATGTTGCAGAGTTTATGATTCCAGAAAACATTTCAGGAATTGTTCATTTGAATTTTAATAATTTAGATGGAAATGATCTTGCAAGAACCAGTATTCCTATTGTAGTTGATAGAATTAGTACTCAAAGTGAA
>CAYTNP010000070.1:0-5129 GCA_964439165.1 uncultured Nitrosopumilaceae archaeon
CCGTCTTTGATTAATCTGACTCCGATTCCTGAATCATTTGATGTTCTGGCATACTCTGTTTCATTATTTTCAATTAGCACTTCTTTTCTTTCATAATTTTCTGCCCTGATATCACAATACTGTGAACCTAATTCTGTGGCAAATCTTACTGATTTATCTGATAAATTCTGCAGATCTGAATCCATACTATGAAATCTTTGGATGATTCGTATATCTTCTCTTATTTACCTGTTAGATATTGCAGGCATTGTAAAATAGTATTCATCCTCAAACTCAAAGTCTGACGTGCCTTTTTTCCTTAGAAATTCAAAATATTCTGTACAATTCTTGTAAAATTCCTTGTTTTCATCATTCATACTTTTGATGCAAAATTTTACTTTTTTTAAAGAGAGTGAGTGATTTTAGTTAAGAAAGTTTGTTTTCTTTTAGTTCCTAGGTGATTTTGGCACATACTGAGATACTTTTGGGATTGTAAATGCAAAAATAATACTAATTGTTGTAAGTAATGATCAAAAAGTCATTAATTCTTGTCTTGAAAATGGTACATTTTCTTACATTTCAAAACCTTTTGATTTTAACAACATCTTAAAATCCATAAAAGATCTTGTGGAAAATTAATTAGGGTATTAGTTATTACAAAGGATAGAAAAGTTGTCTAAAATTGTTGTAGATACTAGTGTTATAATTAATGGACAATTAATTGAACAAATAGAATCTGGCTCTATCCGAAATTCTGAAATTATTATTCCTCAAGCTGTCTTTGATGAATTACAATCTCAGGCCTCAAATAAAAAACAACAAGGCTTTGTGGGGTTGGAAAAAATTCAAAAACTAAAAGACTTTTTGGGAAGTTATGGATTAACTGTTTTAACAAAGGGACCTCATCCAACTGTTGATGAAATTAAATTTGCATCTAGTGGACGAATTGATGCATTAATTACTGATGTTGCAAAAGATAATGCTGCTATCCTTTACACTTCTGATAGGGTACAATATTTAGTTGCAAAAGCAAAAGATGTTGAAACCGTATTTCTAAAATCCATTGCAGCAAAAGAGACTTTGGAGTTTTTGAAGTTCTTTGATGAAACAACTATGAGTATTCATCTTAAAGAAAATCAATACCCTTTGGGCAAAAAAGGCAAGCCTGGAGCCTTTGTTTTAACAAAGCTAAGTGATGAATTACTCTCTAGACCTTATTTGGAGATGATTTTTTCTCAAATCTCTAATGCTGCAACAACTTCTGATGATAATACTATAGAAATTTCTAAAACTGGTGCATCTGTTATTCAATTAGGCGATTATAGAATTGCAGTTACATATCCTCCTTTTTCAGAATCCTTTGAGATAACAATTGTGCATCCTATAGTAAAGTTGACCCTTGATGATTATTCTATATCTGAGAAATTAATGGAGCGTTTTTCTGATAGGGCAGAAGGAATTGTAATTTCTGGTGCTCCTGGTTCTGGAAAAAGTACACTTGCATCTGGTTTGGCAAACTTTTATCATGATGGTGGAAAAATTGTAAAAACTTTTGAGTCTCCACGTGACTTGCAAGTTGATTCTGGAATAACTCAGTACAGTAAACTTGATGGTAGTTTTGATAATACTGCTGATATTTTGTTGCTTGTTAGACCTGATTATACAATATTTGATGAGGTTAGAAGAAAAGAAGACTTTGGAACTTTTGCTGATTTGAGATTAACTGGTGTTGGGATGGTTGGTGTAGTTCATGCAAACTCTCCACTTGATGCAATTCAAAGATTTATTGGAAAAATTGAGCTTGGAATTATTCCTAATGTTTTAGATACTGTTGTCTTTGTTAAAGATGGACAAATAGAGACTGTTTATGATTTGGAGTTAAAGGTCAAAGTTCCTACTGGAATGACTGAATCTGATTTGGCAAGACCTGTAATTGAAATCAGAAATTTTGCAGACAATGTTTTAGAGCATGAAATTTACACATTTGGAGAAGAAAATGTCATTGTTCCAGTCTCAAAAAGGGCTGAAAAAGTAGGAATTGAAAAACTAGCTGAAGACAAAATCCGTGATACTTTTAAAAAATATGATTCTCGTGCACAAGTTGAGATTTTATCTGATAATAGGGTCAAAGTTCTAGTTGATGAGCAATGTATTCCATCAATTATTGGACGTGGTGGTTCTAACATTAATGAGATTGAAAAATATCTTCAAGTTCACATTGACGTTGTAGCAAAAGACTCTGAATCAATCTCATTTGACTCTCATGATTTACCATTTTCTTTTTCTGAATCAAAAACTGCTTTACTATTAACTGTGAGTAAAGAATTCACATCCATGCATGTTGATATTCATGTTAATGGAAAATATCTTGCGTCAGCTAGGATAGGGAAGAAAGGACAAATTAAAATTCCAAAACGTTCAGACACTGCAAGAAATCTTTTAGATTTGGCAGCATCTCAAAACGAGATTCAGTTGTTTCTTAAAGATTTTTAAAATTATCAATTATCTTTGGATTTGCTTTAAGAAAAGTAATGAATTTTCTTAATTGTTTTATTGTTTTTGGATTAAGGTGATGCTCTATTCCTTCTGTGTCTTGATTTGCAGTGTCATACCCTACTCCTAAAATTTCAAAAAACTCCAACAAGATTCCATGTTTTTGTCTGATTCCATCAGCTACTTGAATTCCTTTATCTGTCAGATTTATTCCGTGATACTTTTCATATTCTAAAAATCCATTCTCATCTAATCTTTGAAGCATCTTAGTGACACTTGGTGCACTGACATTCATGTATCTTGAAATATCTAGCGTTGTGGCATATCCCTTTAATTCTACTAGCTCTGAAATTATCTCCAAATAATCTTCCATTCTTGTACTGGACTTGGTTCTTTCTGATTGGTGTGCAGCCTTGATTGAATCTAATCTCTTGAAGTTTTCTGATTTCATGTAATCTTTGTATCTACAGTAATTCTAGTATTAATTGGATTTCTTTTGGGATTTTTTTGTTATTCTTTATTGACTTGACTGTGACTGTATTTGATCTTTGAATCTTAACTATTTTTTTCTAAATCCAACTATATCATGGTAGATCCTCTAAAGGCACGACTAGACAAACTACGAAAAATCTCAGAATCTGCCAAGCGTAGAGCTGATATGTATTCAGATGTGGCTCAAATGGATGATTCTCACACTGCTCGCTCTTTAGGTGCCCTTCAAAAAGCACCTGCTCCTGGAAAAAAACTCCAAAAAATCGGATTTTTGATGCTATGGGTTCCAGAACCAACTGGTGTAACATGTGCAGTTGGCGGTCCGATGATTGTTGCAGGAAGATATTTGGAGAAAAAATACAATAGCTCGACAATTCATGATATTGGCCATACTACCAAAAACACAATGTCATCACTAAGTGATTTTAAAAGTCATGTAATGTAACTTGGTTTTTAATAGGATTATAGATTAATTATTTTGTGGCCACTAGAACTCAAACACTAATTCCAATTTTCATTGCAGCCGTAATTATTGGAGTAGTTGGATTGATGTCAATTCCTAGTGAAAGTAAATTAGAATCAGTTGAATTTCCTAGAGGTACAATTAAGGTTGATAATATTGCATTAGAAGTTCAAATTGCAGATACAGAACCCCGACGTGTTCGTGGATTGATGTTCCAAGATGAACTACCATCTAATCAGGGTATGATCTTTGTTTTTCCTACTCCAGGACTTTATTCTTTATGGATGCTAAACATGCAATTCTCACTTGATATGATTTGGTTTGATAGTGACGGTAAAGTCATTCATATTGAAAAAGATGTTCCTCCTTGTAAAACTCCACTTGAAATTGCTGCATGTCAAAGTATTATCCCTGATGGGCAATCATTGTATGTATTGGAAGTAACATCTGGATTTGTTGATACTAATAATATAACTAAAGACTCTGTATTGGAAATAATCTCTATCTAGAAATGGTGAAATGATTTATGAATAAAATAATTTTCATTCTGATTGGTATTGCACTTGTAATCTCTCTACTTGCATTTTCTGTAAACTCATTTGAACCTACATCAAAATCAATCTATGAAGAAGGTTTTATTTTTAATGATGTTGATAAAATAAGGAAATCTTTGTCGACACAGCAAATCTTCATGTCTCCTCCAACTGAAATCACTGATCATACTATATCTCAATATTGTCCGTCTTTGCCCGAACTTCAAAGTCCCATTAAGCATTGTGCCACTACTGTTATCACAGATGTTAATGGAAATTACCTTGGAAATGTCAATATGGGTGGAACCCTTGATGGCCCTATAATGGCACTTGCCATTATTGAAACTGATGAGATTTTTTCACCAGAAAATCATATTGATTATGTTTTTCAGACTATGATTGAGACTTTGATATGTGATTGTTGGGAAGAACAACAACCTGGAGATTTTGAATCAGTTGATGCATGGTTAGATACTGCAAAAATGAAATACTCTCAATCTTCTCAAACTACACTTAAATCAAAAATTGATGGTTTAGGTGGAATGAACTTGATATTAGAGATTACATCTGAAGATGATGCATATTTGTGGACCTTAATAGTGCTAAAGTAGTCTAATTATATACTCCAAAATTATTTGATTGGCGATTACAATGATTGATCAGATTTGGCTAATTTTGTTGGGTTTTGCAGGAGGAATTCTTGGCTCCATGATTGGTCTTGGTGGTGGAATAATTGTAGTTCCTGTATTGACGTTTATGGGATTTCCTCCAACTGCGGCTGCAAGTAATAGTCTTTTTGCAGCACTAAGTAATTCTATTGCATCTACTGCTTCATACACTAAACAAAAGAGAATTGATTTTCCTTTAGGAATCAAATTAGGATTGTTATCTGTTCCTGGAACTGTTTTGGGGGCAATAATTTCATCTGATGTTGCGCCAGATATTTTTAAAATTTTATTTGGATTTGTATTGATTGCATCAGCTGCATACATTTTCTTGAAAAAAAAACTAGAGACAAAAGAAAAAAGAATATCAAAACAAATGATTGTCTTTGCAATTGGTGCTAGTTTCTTTGCAGGAATTATTTCATCATTTTTTGGAATAGGTGGTGGTATTGTCTTTGTTCCATTAATGGTAGTTGGAATGAGTATGGCAATGAAACGTGCAGC
>CAYTNP010000071.1:0-5041 GCA_964439165.1 uncultured Nitrosopumilaceae archaeon
CATGATTCAGGATTAGGTTCTGATACAGATTTATCAAGAATTGCAAGTAAGATGGAAATTGATGCATGTGAGAAAACAGTAGACCAAGTAGATTTGGTATTAATGGATGGATCACTGCATTCTCAATTTATGACCAGACAATCATCATTAGATGCTCAAGTAGTAAGAACAATGACTAAAAAAAATAATGTAATATTTATTGCAAAAACATCAAACACAAAAAAACAGTTTGAGGAATTAGGTTCACTAGCTGGAGATATTTTTTATTATAATCACGTAACTAATGGTCCTGGATTTAGTAAGATTTTTGTTGAAAAAAAATATGGTTCAGATAAAGTCATCTCATCTACATTTGTTAGATTGAGCGATTCAACTCCAATAATAAAACTGGAATTTTTGGAAAAAGACTATGGAGATAATGAGATAAAATCAGTTATGAACAAACTATACAAGACAAGTGTTGGCGGATATCCATATGCTCTAAAACTGGCACACAATAACTGTAAAATATCAGATAAGGAACTTGGTAAAATGGTAAGTTTATTGGGATTAAGTAATGAGATTGGTTCAAGGGAGGTATTAGGTTGAGTTTAGGATTTGTAATTGGAGAATCAAAACCAACATCAGTTACTGCAATTACATCAAGAGCATTATCAGTTGGAGAATATATCAAAATTGGAACAGATGAGGGAGACATTTTAGGACTAGTTGAAAGATCATCAGTTTCTAGTGCAGCATTTACAGATGTTAGAAATTTTGATGAAGCTGCTGAAAGTACAGAGATTGCAGAGATTAACAAAAGAGACAAAACATTTACTGCTCATATTGGAATTTTAGGATTTTTAGAGAATTTGAGAAAAGGAAAGTCAATAATTCCTGCAATTCCGCCAATTCCAGGCACAGAAATCACACCTCCAAGCAAACAAGACCTTGAAGAAATTTTCAGTCCAAAAAATGAAGGATGGGTAAAGATTGGAAACTTACTTAGAAACAAAACAGTTGATGCCAAAATAAATTTAGATAAAATAGTTTCAAGACATTTAGGAATTCTAGCAATGACTGGAATGGGCAAGAGTAATCTGGTATCACTAGTAACAAAACAAATTTCAAAATTAAATGGAACTGTAATAATTTTTGATTACCATAATGATTACACGACTCTAAACATTCCACGAGTCAATGTAATTGATGCAAAAATTAATCCAAGACTATTAGATGCAGATCAATTATCAGAGGTTTTAGAAATTAGAGATGGCGCAAATGTTCAACAAAGAGTATTACGAATGGCATTTACAAAACAAGTTAAAGAATCAAAAGAATTTTGGAGTAAATTAGAAACAGAAGTTGATTTTATTGTAAACTCTGAAGACAAAAAACTAAAAGAGATTAGAACATCAGCATATAGAATTCAAGATATTATTGAAGAAGCACAAAAAAGATTTGAAGATATACTAGATCCTGATATGGGAGATCCAATTAGTTTCATCAAAGAAGGAAGAACCAATATTCTAAATATTTCAGAATTATCAGAAAAACAAGCAAATGTTGCAGTTGCGTTTTACTTGCAGCAACTACTCAAAGACAGAAAAGATGCAAGTATTGCAAGACATGGTAAAACAAAGAGACAAAGAAACTTCCGTTTTAATTCACCAATCTTTGTGATTATTGAAGAGGCCCATGTCTTTATTCCAAAAGACCATGATACCAGTGCAAAGTATTGGGCAGCCAAAATTGCAAGAGAAGGAAGAAAGTTCGGATTAGGTTTGTGTGTTGTTTCTCAGAGGCCTCGAAGTGTGGATCTTAATGTTTTGAGCCAGATGGGTTCATTTGCAATAATGAAGATTATTCAAGAAGATGATCAACGTCAAATAGCCTCAGCAACAGAGTCAACTAGTCGTGAATTGATTGCTCAATTGACCTCACTTAATGTTGGAGATGCAGTACTAGTGGGACAATGGGCAAATTTACCATCTCTAGTTCATGTTGAAGAAGTCAAAGAGAAGATGATGGGTGCAGACCAAAGTGCAGTTAATGCATGGGCAAAAGCTGACAAGATGAAAGAAGTTGCAGTTGAATCAACACAAGGATTAGTTCAGAAAGATTTGCTATTAGAATAAATTGATTTTTTCACATATCTCAGATACTCATTTAGGACTAGTCCAGTATGGTTCAGAAGAACGTGCACAAGATGTGTATGATTCATTTAATCAATCAATTGACACATCAATTAAAGATCATGTTGATTTTGTAATATTTGCAGGCGATATTTTTCATGTTCCAAATCCTAATGGTACTGCAATTGTTCAAATGGGAAATGGTCTAAAACGATTAAAACAAAATGGTATTGATTCATTTTTTATTTTAGGAGAGCACGATATTAGTAGAATTAGAACAACACCGATTCCATATGTGTACCATAATTTAGAATTCTCAAAATATATTGGACAAGGAAACCCATTTGAGTATAAAGGAGTACTTTTTGCAGGATTTGATAAAATAAGAAAACCAGAAATTCCACAGTATGAAGAAAAATTTACAGAAGTAGATAAAGCTGCACAAAATCATTCAGGTCATAAAATTTTGGTGTTACATCAAGGAATTATAGAGTTTAACAAGTTTGCAGGGGAAATTCAATCAACTGATCTTCCAAAAAATTTCACATACTATGCAATGGGACATCTTCATGACAAAGATATTAAAAATTTCAACCATCTTAATGGTCCAGTTGCATATCCTGGTTCAATTGAATCAACTACAAGTGAAGGAATCAAAGAAACTCACAAAGGATTTTTTGAAGTAGATATTTCAGGAGCAGAGGCAAAACCAAACTGGATTGAATTAGACACAAGACCACAATTATCATTTAAAACAGAATATGAGGAACTATCAAAAACAATAGATGAAATTTCTCAAAAAATTACAGATTCTCAAAAAAAGCCAATAATTGAGGTAAAAATTCAAGGAGAAAACATAGAAACTGACATCATTCAGGCACAAATTGCAAGGCTAAATTCACTAGCCTTGAGATGTTTTTGGAGAATTAGTACTAAACAGGTTTCTGACTCTTCAGTCTTTTTGGATAGACCAAATGTGATTGATGATGAAATGTACAGATTATCAGTTAGTGCGTTAGGGTCTGAAGAATCAGCAAATTTTGCAATAAAGGAATTACTGCCAGTTTTGACATCAGGAGAAATTAAAGAAGCATCTCAGATGATTTATGAGAATTTTGAGAAATTCAAAAAGGAGAAAAAATGATTACCTCAATTGAGTTAGGAGACTTTCTTGCACACTCTAACACTAAATTACAATTTGAAAATGGAGTAACTGTTTTTGTTGGAGATAATGGTGCAGGAAAATCAAGCGTCATTGACGCTATAACATTTGCATTATTTGGAGAACACACAAGAAAATCAAACAAAGGGTTAATCAAAAGAGGATCTAACCAAGGGTTCTCAAAAGTAGGATTTTCGATTAATGGAAAACAATACGAAGCAGTTAGAAAAATAGACAGTAAAGGAACACTTGCAGCTACTTTTTCAGAAATGGTAAATGATGAACGTATTGAAATTGCAGCTGGTGAAAGAAAACAGTTTGGAGAATCAATGACTCAACAAGTTGAACAGGCAATAGGATTAGATTTTGAAAAATTAAAAATTGCATCAATTGTTCAACAAGGAGAACTTAATGCAATTATTAATGCAAAACCAAAAGAATTCAAAGAATTACTAAATGCAATTATTGGAATTGATAAACTTGATGTTGCAGCAGAATCAATGAAAATTGTAAATAAAGAATTTCGTGAGCAAATAAAAGAAAAAATTGGTTTTGATGATACACATATCGAAATTCTTTTACGGAATTTAGAAGAGTATGAAAATGAAATCAAAGAATCAATTCCAGAAAAAAATAAACTAGAAACAAACCAAAAAGAAATTGAAATCAAAGTAAATGAATTAAGAGAAAAAATTGAAATTGATACTCCAAAAGTAGATAAAATCAATCAACTAGAATTACGAAAAAAAGAACTTGTAGAATATGCAAAAGAGGCAATACGTGGAATTCAGGAGCAAATTAGCCAAAATGAGCGTAAAATTCATGATTGTGAGGGCTGTTTTGAGCATGCAGAACAAAAAAATGATTTAGAATCAAAGATTCTCAAAGTAGAGCAAGCAATAGAAGATACACTAAAGAAAATTCAAGAATTAACCAGTCAAACAGCCTCACTCAAAGAAAAACAACTCTTAGCATCAAAACTTCAACTAAAAGACAACAAATGTCCAGTTTGTGATTCTAATGTAGATAAGCTAAATCCATTATTTCAAGAAGAGCATCTCAAAGAAGAAATGATTCGCATCCATCAAGAAATTGTTTCAAAAGAAAATGAAAAGGAAATGTATAATCAAAAAAGAAAAGAATTTTCTGAAAAATTACAACATTCAAGAGATGCAGAAGCTACACTAAGAGCTCATTCAATTAGTAATAAAGAAGAATTGATGTTAATCCAAAAAGACGTGCAATCAAAAAAAGAAAACATAGGAAAAATTCCTAGCATAGGAGGGAGTTTGATTGAAATATCACAGATTGATTCTCATGCCAAAACGATTTTTGAAAATATTACAAAGTTAGAAGTAGAAACTAAAGGATTTGATGAACAAGAATTTTCAAATCTCAAAAAAATAGTTAATCAAAAACAGATGGAACTATCACAAATTAATCAACAGATAGGGGCAATTACTGAAAAGATTTCCAAAGGAGAAGAGCAAATTAAATCAATTCAAAATGCAGTATCAGAATTAAAAGTAGTTAAAGAATACGTAGGAAATCTCAATGAAATACAAACAAATGTGTTTAGTAGGGATGGTCCAGTTGCAACAAGTCTAAGATCATGGGCATTAAACACAATTTCTGCTAAAGCATCAGAATATCTTACTTTGCTTAATACAAAAATTCAGAGAATATTATTATCAGAAAAATCAAGGGACATTTCCATTACATGTTATTCTAAAAGTGAAGTTTTGGAATTAGAATCACTTAGTGG